>CAISVC010000419.1 GCA_903888815.1 uncultured Fibrobacterota bacterium | reverse complement strand
CGTCTGCAAGAAATATATCTCGCTCCGCTACCGGCTTCTGCCGTACCTTTATTCGTACGCGTGGGAATGCCTTCAGACCGGAGCTCCGATCCAGAGGGCGCTGGTACTTGAGTATCAGGACGATCCCGCGACCTACAACCAGAAATACGAGTTTCTTTTCGGTAAAGAGCTGCTCGTCGCTCCGGTAACGTCCGAAGCCACCACGACGAAGCAGGTCTACTTCCCGGATGGGACGTGGTTTGACTACGACAACGGGACGTCGTACAACGGGAAGACGACGGCGACGGTGGCCGCGCCGCTGGAAAAGCTTCCTCTCTTTGTCAAGTCAGGAGCGATCATTCCCATGGCGCCGCTCATGCAGTACACCGGAGAGAAAAAGTGGGACCCGATCACGCTCGATATTTATCCGAACGGGAACTCGTCATTCACCCTGTACCAGGATGACGGCAAGACCATGGACTTCCAGACCGGCAATACATTCACGGAGACCCAGATCAATTGCCAGCACGTGGCCTCAAAGAGCGTTGCCGTGAGCATTGCCGAATCCAACAAGCTTTTTACTCCGGCGACCTACGAATTCTCCATTCATCTGCCGGTTCAGGCGACCGCTCCGGGACCGGTGCAATTCAACTCCCAGGCGGTAACGGCATTGGCTTCGCAGGCCGCGTATACTGCCGCTGCGCAGGGAATGTGGTGGGACGGTACCGGGAAGGAGCTCTGGGTAAAGGCGTCCACGTCGACCGGCACGAATTATAATCTTACGGTATCGCTTGACGGTTCAGCCGTATCAATAAAGACGCCGAAATCAGCGAAAAATCTTCCATTGAATTTTGATCTGCAGGCCGACGTTCCGGGCAGTGAGGGTTTGACGCAAAAGATCCGGTTCACCGTTCCCCAGGGCGCCGGTCTGATAAAGATTGAAATCTATGATCTTAAGGGAAGGTTTATTGGCAGCCTGGTGAACGGCGTATGCGCCCCGGGTTATTACACGAAGACGATCGATACGGACGTGAAGAATCGGGTGGGCAAGGGGACAGCGTGGTATCTCTGCACGATGATAACCAGCGGATACGAAAAAACGATCATGCTCAGGAGCATGAAATGAATAAAAGGAATTTTTTGGTGTCCTGAAACCCCGGTTGGGGCGGGGTCATATTTATCCTGAAAAATCCCGCCCCGTGTGGGAAGGAGGGTTGAACAGCACCCTTCGATACTTCCTGTATGACTGATAGGTATTTTGATTTTCCGGGAGCGGGCGGGTGTATATAAAGAGTTTCTTTACAGGCGCCTATATTTTCACCTGTTTTCCCTGCCTTCGCCGGAGCGGCTACGCGCAGGCAGGCCGCTTCCGCCGTCTGCATATTGAACCACTTCAAATAAAGGATTGATGAATTCCTGCCGGACATGGGCTTCTTTATAAGCGGGTGCGCACTACGATTGAAGAACCTCGCAGCAGAGCTGCGAGGAATCTTCTATACGTAAGGTAGCAAGAATTACGTGTAATTTTGCTCGCTTACCCCGAAGCAGAGCTTCGAAAAGGCGCTCGCAATGCGTGTTCACGGTTGGCGGAAAAGCTGATTGATTTCGGGGCGGTCATAGGGTTGATTTTTAAGTATGTTATAATATATTGACTTTGCAATGAGTTGCAATTTTAATTAACAATAACTTGCAATATGTTTCAAAGTATGTTATATTTCATACCACGACCAAGACAGCCGCAAGTGTGCGACTGGTGAAGCGAAAGCTTCCTTGGCCGTTTTTTTTGCTTGCGACTCAAAGCGGCCACCTTTTTATCCCTACCCCTTTAATCTTCCCGTTATAACGGAAAAAACGGTTATGTATAGCCTTGTATGGCTCCTCATTCCGTTGATGAAGCATTTCGTTATAAAAAATGTTTGTGCAAACATCGGCTACTTGAATCATGTTCGAAGTATGAGACTTGGCAAAAAAGGTACTTTCAACTAAATGCAGCGGCTTGAGATGGACTGAATGCGTTTGCAAGTAGGACTGAAAATACCTGATGTCATCATCACTCTTTTCATGGGTCGGATCAAGCACGACGATACCGGCTTTATCTTTCTGATTGTCAAGAAAATAGTTATATCTTTCCAATAAGAACTCCATTGAACGTATATCCGGTTTCACTATTCGTTCACTCTGAGTTATGTCAACCTTACGCTTATCAATTACTATGCCTATTAAAGTAATATCAACATTAAGACCGATAAGATCCGCCAGGTCGTTAAGGAATTTCAATCGCCGAGCCGAATCCCAGCCGACAAAGCAGTCTTTTCCTTTGCGGATGTGTGAAGCTTTAATTTCATCATTCCAGGCAAGACCGTTGCGTCTTTTAAATTGCATTAACCGATCATTCCAAGCCTTCCACTTCCATCCATGGAGAATAACGCCGACTTTTGCAAAGATCTTGCTTCCCCCGAAATTTGCCCATTTTCCATCAGCGGGATAACCGGGATCACCTGATTCGTCAACAAACATCATGTACATTGTAACATTCTCCTTTTATTATTCATCCTCCCCGCCTTCCAGTTCTCTACCCATGCTTAGAACGGTACGTAGAACGGCAGGGTATAATGCACAGGTAAAATATCCTTTAACGAGCGGAATGTAAAGATTCCTGCCGAGCGCCTCAAAGAGGGGATTAATGAATTCCTGCCGGACATGGGCTTCTTTATATGTCGGTGCGCACTACGATTCGCGGTTGGAGCCTCCTTGTCAGGAGATTTGATTAGTGTAGTTTTTATAGGTACCAAATTATTGTAGCTTTTTTTAGGTACCAGCCTCCTTGGCAGGAGACTTGATTATTAGAGCCTTTGTAGGTACCAGGAAGAGGGGAGAGGGCACACGGCCGAGATTATCATAAAATTGAAAAATTGCAGTATCGTTCTTATCTTATTTCCTGACCACTGTACCAGATTATGCGGGGCATAGTCTAAATCTAATTATCTAAACCGTCCCACGATACGTTCATGGTGAAGTGCACCGGGAATCGTAAGTCGTACTTTCGTGGGCATAGAGGTAATATAATTAAATAATTAACTCCGGGGTAATTTAGGGTAATTTACAGCAGAACTGCAGTTTCGCGCGGGGACGGCTCGTGGTGGTTACCTGGGCAACTGCAAATAGATGATTTAGAATTTATTGCATTTGAATTTTTATGACTGCGTCCCCGCTTTCCTGAACTCCACCAGCGCATTCAAATAAGCATCGGGATTGCCGATGTCGAAGCGCCGCCCCTTGACCAGGTACCCGTACACGCCCTCCTCCTTGCGCAGGCGGTCGAGGCACGAGGTGAGCTGGAACTCGCCGCGTTCCCGGATGTTGCCTTTGATGTTCTCCTCGAGGTAGCCGAAAATTTTTGGCGAAAGCACATACTGGCCGAACACCGTGAGGAACGTATCGTCCGGCAGACCTTCCACGCGCAGGTGTTCGGTCGCGTATTCGGTCCCGGGCTTTTCCGCGAATTCGGTTACCGAAAGCAGGCTGTCGGGAACTGTCCAGGTGCCGGCGGCGCACCCGAAATGGCGTACCTCGGCGAGCGGCGTTTCCTTGAGCCCCACCACGCTCTGGCCCACGAGTTCGTATGCGTCAAGGAGTTGCCTGCTGCACGGAACATCGGTGTCCGATGCGTAAAGATGGTCGCCGAGCATGAGCAGAAACGGCTCGTCGCCGACCCAGGCGCGCGCGCAAAAGACCGCATGGCCGAACCCCTCCTGCACGTCCTGTGCCAGGAAGGTGATCCGGTGGCCGATTTCCATGAGATATTCCGAATATTTCTGGCTCTCTTTCGGCAGTTTGTTGAAATTTTCGACTTTCGGCGGCATGCAGAAGATCTCTTCGAAAAGTTCGCGGTCCTGGCTCTGGACAAGGATGCAGACCTCTTCGATCCCCGCCGCGACCGCCTCTTCGACAATGGTGAGAATGGCCGGCTTTGCCCTTCCGGCCGCGTCAACCACCGGAAAGAGCTCTTTTTTCACGGCCTTGGTGGCAGGAAACAGCCGCGTGCCGAACCCAGCGGCCGGTATCACTGCTTTACGCACGCCCATGGCCGGCCGCACGACCAGCTCAAGGCACGACATGCCCAGATCGCGCTCGATGATCTCAATCGCTTTTTCCTGGCTTTCCGCGTTTTTCGCCAGAAGCTGGGCAGTGCCGTCGCCCTGTGACCCGACGCCTTTGCCCCCGTAAATATAGGGTTCTAAGGGCGCATGGCTCAGCAGTTTGTGCAGAACAGGCGCGGTCAGCTGCGACGGGCAGGCAGGCTGCAGGTTCCGGTCGAACTCGGCCTGAGCCTGGTTCATGAGTTTGCCGAGTTGCTCGGCCGAGCCTGTTTTCAGTGCTTCCGCGGCCTTGTCCACGATCGTGCTGTTGATTGGGCCGAGGTATTTCTGCACGTTGCGCTGCGTATCGTTTTCCGCAAACGGGTAACAGTGGTTGAGCCTGGCCAGGATCTCCCGCGTGTCCTTGCTCGCCTTGAGGTCGACGATGATATAGCACAGCTCGGCGGAGACCGCGAGTTCGCGTACGTCAAGACGGTCGCCGTCAAAGACCAGCTCGATCGGGCGGTTGCCGTACGCGCACCCCTGGTCGAGCCTGCCGCAGCGCGAAGGCGTCGTGATTTCGCCGTTATACGCGAGCTCCATTTCGCCCCGTATGGTCATTTTCAGATCGTAGATGCGGTTAAAGGCGCGGGCGACCAGCACGCATACCGCGGCGCTGGACGAGAGACCTTTTTTGATGGGCAGGTCGGTGCGGTAGTTGTCGATTTCCAGGCCCCTGACCCGGTAGTGGGTCATGAGTTGGTAGGCGACCCCTGCGGCATAGCTGAAAAATCCGCCGGTCTGGGCCTGATCGAGCAGCGCACTCCGCTCCATGGGCGCCTCCCACGGGCCCATGCTCGTGCCGTCGTTGAGTGTCGCGCGGAAAATGAGCTTGGTCGGGTGCGGTTTGACCTCGGCGTAGACACCCTGGTTCGTCCCCACGATTATGGCATGCCCTTTTTCGATTTCGGCATTGATGCGGCGGTATCCGCCGGCCCAGTCGCTGTGTTCGCCGAACAGACAGATGCGGCCTGGAACGAAAAGATTCATTGACGCAATACTCCTTTTTTTGTCCAGGGAAAAATTATCCAGCAATAATATAAATCGTAACCGGGTATTATAGGTTCCGGGTTTGGTGTTCCGAGGTTCAGGGATTTAATAACCTTTTAACTGACTGATAGGTATTTTGATTTTCCGGGAGTGGGTGGGTGTATGGTGTATATAGAAGAGTTTCTTTGCAGGAGCCCATATTTTCATCTGTTTTCCCTGCCTTCGCCGGAGCGGCTACGCGCAGGCAGGCCGCCTCCACCGTCTGCATATTGAACCGTTCTGTCTTGGCTCCGTACTAAAAAAACGAGTTTTTAGAGGTGCCCTAAACTAAATTTTATACAGATGAAAAAATCAATAATTGTATTTCTTCTATTTATTACAAATATATCTTTTGCAATAACCTATTATGTTGATGCCACAAATGGCATGGATACATACGACGGGCTT
>CAISVC010000418.1 GCA_903888815.1 uncultured Fibrobacterota bacterium | reverse complement strand
CCTGATTGTTGTCCCCGCATTCAGCAGATTTTTTTTAACTTTCGCATACAATGCAACAAAACTCACGGTCAGCCGTTCCGTATGGAGGGCTATCCGGTCGCCAACCCGTTTGATCCGTTCCAGGAGCAGTTCCGGAGAGAGCGTATCGGTGATGAGGAGCGGATCGAAACGCCAGATGACACGCTCTTTGCCGACGAGGCATGCGAGCCGTTTGAAGGTCTCGATGCGCTCGGCGAGCGGCGGAACCCCTTTTTCCAGTCCTTCCTTTTCATAATCATTGAGCGTAAAATGGAAATAGCAAAGGAGCCCTTTTCTGTCAATATCCTTTAAGAGCGGCAGAAACGGCAGGGGATTTTTCGACCAGAACACGACGAGCCGGGCATGCGCGAACGAAACATACACCGGCGTGCCGGAAAAGGGATTGATCCAACGCACATAACCGGCTTCAAGCCGCCGCATGAACCATTGCCCGTAAAAAGCGGGGATGTCGGTCGACCGGCTTGCGGAGATGATGAGCGGGGCGATCGCTTCTTTTTTTTCGCCACTGTCGATGGTGATCGTTACTTTAGGCCAGTTCAAGAGCATTATTCTTTTCTTATTTTTCCTGCAAGACTCGCCCTTGCCTTTATTAAAAATTCGTGCAGTTTTTCTTCTTTATAATCAGGGTAGGTCCATGAAAAATGGCGGAACGATCCCTGCCTGAAGTGGAGGGTGACCTCGCCGTAAATCCCTTTACTTAGATACAGCCGGTGGTAAAAATCCTTGGTGGTCGCGAGCACCAGCTTGTCGCGGGCAAGGTACCCCGGATCGATGTTTGTTTTTCTTTTCCCATCTGCCGCGGATTCCTGTTCAAGAGCATTGGTCCAGAGCTTGATATCAGGCAATTCTGTCCGGTCGACCAGTTTTGAATAGCAGACGTACAGTTTTTTCAGACGGCCGCCCATTTCCGGAGCGTAGTAATCGGTCCATGAGAATTTCACCGGGCCATAACGGTCATCAGCGTCACCGAACTTTGTTTTCAACCGTTCAAGCAGCCGGTTGATCTCAAACAGCTCATCATACATGATGCCGATGAATAGTTTGACCGGTGCAGGTTTCTGAACAGTTCCCATGGTGAAATTAAAATAGTTGGTGCGATATAAAACAACTACGGCGCAAGGTATATAAAACCCCTCTGTACGTCAGCCACTTTGAATTATTTTAGAATCACGGAGAGAAATGGTGTTCAGTAAAAAAACGTTTTCCGGCGGCATATATTTCAAACCCGATGCGGGGAATACCGATACACTTCCCATAGAGCTTTTTCCCGCGCCTCCTGTCGTCACGATTCCGCTTATCCAGAATACAGGGAGTCCGGCAAAGCCTGCGGTGAAGGCCGGTGACAATGTCGCCATGGGCCAGATCATAGGTGAGGCAGCCGACGATACCGCGGTACCCGTTCATGCATCGGTCTCAGGCGTGGTGACTGAAATTTCCCGCTATCCCTGTGTCCGGCACCCATCTGCTTTTTCCGTGACCATTGAGAACAACGGTAAAGACGAATTCGCTTCACCGATTCCGTATGACAAGCCCTGGACCGAGTCTGAACCGGAGGAACTTCTCAGGAAAATAAACCTGAGCGGTATTATCGATCGGAACAGGGGCGTCCATGCCAGGCTTGCTGCTGCCCGGGCCGGAAAAATCACCACGCTGATCATCAACACGCTGACAACAGAACCGTATTGCTCGGCCGACACACGGCTTTGCATCGAACAGACCGGAAAAATATTCACCGGTGCCGCGATCTGCGCGAAAATCGCGGGTGCCGGACAGTGCATGATCGTTGTCAGCGAAAAAAAAACCGAGGTTATGCAGGCGGCAGTACGGTTTCTCGCCGACGAACGGTTTAAAAAAATTACCCTTGTAAAGATACGGAAGGCCAGATATCCGCTGCATGAAGAGCGGCTCGTTATTCGCGTTTGCGCCGGAGTCGAGCTCCGGTCGGCAGACACCTGCGTGGATGCAGGCTTCGCAGTGATCTCCGCGGCTGCTGCCGCGGAGATCAGGGACGCGATCATGGAGCTGATCCCCAGCTGCCAGCGTATAGTAACGGTTGCAGGCCCGGCAATAGGCTCGCCCAGGAATCTGCTGGTGCGCATCGGAACGCCGGTCGGGACGCTTCTCGATGCGTGCGCGGCCGATCATGCGAAAATAAAGAAACTGGTTTCCGGAGGTCCTCTGTCCGGTACCGCAGTGCAGGATCTGGAAACGCCGGTAACGAAAACCATGAGCGCGCTGCTGGCGCTCGATGCGGCTTTTCCCGGAGAACAGCGTCATGCATGCATCGGGTGCCGGCGCTGCTATGCAGTATGTCCAATGCGGCTTGCGCCATCGCGTTGTGCAAAGCTTGCTCAGGCCGGAAATGCTGCGGAATTGAATGAATGGCATGTCGGAGAATGCATCGAATGCGGCTGCTGTGCGTATGTGTGCCCCTCGAAAGTAAACCTGGTGCACTATCTCCGTTTCGGTAAATCGCTGGTCCTGGAGCGGAACGG
>CAISVC010000417.1 GCA_903888815.1 uncultured Fibrobacterota bacterium | reverse complement strand
CCATGAAAATAAACATTACTCTCCCGGCCATGCTGCTATTGCTGGTATTTTCAGCATTCGGCGCCAGGGATGATCTCAAGAAGTGCCTGCTTTTCAAGGCGCCGGCTCAGAAATCGGTTATTGACGTACCTGCCTGTACCCTGGGAGTTGACGCCTTCTGCAAAAGCATTGACAGCGTCGAAATCAGGGTCCGCTATTTCCCGGATAATTCCGAAACGGCGATTATCTCAACCATAGGCAAGATAGACAAGCCCCCTTTCCAGAAGGTCTGGGATTTAAAAGACATACCCAATCAGCTCTCCGCCGGGATCGGAGTAATCATTGAGGTTTCTTTTACAGACGGCGACGTCTTCGGATTGCAGAGGGAGGGCATTTTTCTTGCTCATCAGCCGGTCAGCTATCCCCCGCAACTGCTTTTATCGTATGAATATCCGGGAACAACAATTTTCCCCGCCGATACTATTGCTTTCCCTTCTTCGAAACCCGGTGTCCAATCATTTGCTCAAATGTACTGGAATGAGAAAGCGATCACGGTGAGAGTCAACGTGCACGATACCGCTTTCGATTCGACCGAACCGAAAAACATTCTGGATACGGTTAAAATACTTATTGATCCGGCAAGAAAACGGAAACCATATCCGACCGAAGAGGTCATGATTTTTGCGATACCGCTATCAGGCGAGCCCTTTATAATAACCTATCAACCGGTATTTCGTGAAAGCAGTTATCAATTAAACCCTGTCAGGGTAAAAACCAAAAGCAATTTTGATTATGTAATTGATAAAAACAACCATGAAGGTTTTGCCGTTACCTTTTCCATCCCGCGCTATCTCTTCGGAAAATCCCTCTCCCCTGAAATGGGATACAACATTATCGTAAAAACTGCGGACAGGAAAGGAAAGATTGTCTCTTCGTCGCTGATCAATGCCAGCGGGTACAACGACTACAGTCCGTTCCTCTGGGCTGCTCTTGCCTTTCTCCCCAAACCGATTTTCAAAGAACAATGGCTTATATTGCTTGTTTCGTTTTTTACCGGTCTTCTGCTCCCGCTCCTCGTTTATGGCATATCTCGTGCGGTGGTAAAAGACCGGCCTCATGTCATTTTGCTTAAGCAACCGGACGCGAAAAAACGCGCATTTGAAAAGGTGAAAGAGATCGTTGACCGCCACATAACGCGGAAAGACCTGCTGCTGCGCGACATTGCAGCCGAGTTGAATATGGCGCCGAAAGAGCTGGAAACAACCGTAAAAAAAACGACCGGTATGTCCTTCAGGTATTACGTGATGTACTTACGCACGGAGATCGTATGCGAACGGCTCCGGTCTTCGCACTCGAGCCAGGCCTCTATCGCCGAAACCTGCGGGTTCCGCGATGTAAAGGAAATGGAGCGGTATTTCCAGCGGTTCCACCAAATGACAACCTTGAATTACCGCAAGACACAGCAGATTACGCAGGGACAGTAAATTATTCATACACCGAAACGATATTGTAGGCTTTCATTTTCAGATAGAGCGTTTTAGGATTGATTTCCAGCAGTTTCGCCGCTTTTCCTTTATGCCCGCTGACCAGTTTAAGCACCTGCAGGATATGCTTGCGCTCCATTTCGCTGAGCGACAGGGCGGAGGGATGGTTGTCGTCCGTCCGCTCCGGAATGAAGCCGGGGGCCGGCAGTTCCCTTTGAGCAGTCGCAAGGAAAGACAAATCAGCCGCCGAAACGATTTTCCCCTGTGTCAGGATGCAGGTCCGTTCCACGATATTGCGCAATTCGCGCACGTTCCCCCGCCATTCGTATGACATCAGGATATCGAGCGCACTCCGGTCAAACTCTTTCTGAAAACCCTGTGTTGTGATGAAATACCGCACCAGCAACGGAATATCCGAGACGCGTTTCTTAAGCGGCGGAACAGTCACTAAAAGGACATTGAGCCGGTAAAACAGATCGCCCCGGAAACGCTTCTGCTGAACGAGCGCTTCCAGGGGCTGATTGGTGGCGCAAATAATCCGTACGTTGAGAGCGATGTCATGCGTCCCCCCTACCCTCCGGACATCGCCGGTTTCGAGGAAACGCAGGATTTTAGACTGAAAATGGAGCGGTATCTCCCCGATTTCATCGAGAAACAGCGTGCCGCCGTTGGCGATCTCCGCGAGGCCGAGCTTCTGGGTCTTCGCATCGGTAAATGCCCCTTTCTCGTGGCCGAACAGTTCGCTTTCGAGCAGCGTTTCTGAAAAGGAAGCACAGTTTACCGCAATGAACGGCTGCCCGTTGCGGGGCGATTGCTCGTGAATCGAGCGGGCCACCAGTTCCTTGCCTGTGCCGCTGTCGCCGAGTATCAGCACCGTTGAGTTGCTCGGCGCCATGCGGGCGATGATCTTCCGCAGTTCATGCATCGCATTGCTCGTCCCGAGAATCGTGCTGGCCCGGCCTGCTTTCCGGAGCTCATCCTGCAGGAGCTTTATATCAAGCTTGGACCGCTGGTGCTCGATGGCGCGTTCGATTTGAATACACAGTTCGCTCAGATCATACGGTTTACGGACGTATTCAAATGCTCCGCCCTTCATGCATTCTACGCAATTCTCCAGCGTTGCATTCCCGGTCAGAATAATCACTTCCGAGATACTATTATCTTTTTTAATCGTCCGCAGGACCTCAATGCCGCTCATCTTCGGCATGAGAATATCAAGCAGGATCACATTGAAAAATCCCTCGCGCATGCGCGACAGCGCAATCTCCCCGTTCTCCACGGCCTCGACCGTATAGCCTGTTCGCGACAGCTCATTGCTCAATAACATGCGCAACGAAGCCTCATCATCCACCACAAGTATTCTTCCCTTACTCATACATTCCTCTCCGTAACCGGTCAGGAGTCACAGGGAATCTCAAGCCGTACCGTCGTACCTTTTCCCGCCTCGCTTACAAGATCGATCCGGCCGTCCAGTTCCTCCATTATTTTATGGCAAATGGCAAGGCCCATGCCGATTCCCTTCCCTACTTCTTTG
>CAISVC010000416.1 GCA_903888815.1 uncultured Fibrobacterota bacterium | reverse complement strand
GTATTGAAACGGAGCTTGAAGAATTCAAAGAGCTCCTGCTCGCCCGTCTGAAGCGTGAGATCCTGGAAACGGTGTATGCGGAAAAACGGGGCAATGCTTGAAAAACCGCCGCCGGAAACAGATCATCAGCGATCTTAACCTGACGAATCTCATTGATGTGATGCTGACGCTGCTCATCATTTTCATGATCACGGCCCCGATGATGACGCAGGGCGTACAGGTTGACCTTCCCCGCGCCGACGCTAAAAATGTGGAAGTGAATGTTTCCATACAGGTCTCCATCAACAGCCACCACGAACTGTTCATCGACCAGGAGAAGGTTTCGCTTTCTGATTTCAGGCGCCGGTTCCGCGAAATATTCGCCTCGCGCACACAGGTTCCTGTATTTGTCAATGCAGATAAAAAGGTTCCGTACGGCCTCGTCATAAGGGTTATTTCGGATATTCAGAACGCCGGTGTCGTCAAACTGGGCTTTTTAACGCAACCGCAGGACAAAAAGAGCGGGTACTGATGTCTGCTGCGCTGGCAATCCTCAAAATGGCCGGCAGGGAGAACCTGCCGATAAAAACCGGCATTATCATCTCCTGCCTCTTTCATTGCGGGATTCTATTGGGCGTTCCGTTACTGATGCAGCTCGCGCAAAACACTTCCAGCTTCGAGCGGCCGCCGACCTTTAGGCTGGTTGCTGCGCCGCCGTCGCTGCGGCCCGTCAAACCGCTTGCCCAGAAAAAGCTCTCAAAACAAGCGGTCCCCGTAAAAGTGAAAAGGGAAGGGACAAAACCGGTGCCCGGGGAGAGCGCCAGGCCCGAAGAGAATCTGGATGAGCTTGCTTCGGTGCTGGATGAGATTCCAGCACCTGCGCGTGTCGCAGCAGCCGGCGACTTCAAATACAACTGGTATCTGGAGAACATACAGCAGAAGCTTTCGCGCTACTGGAACCCTCCCTCGGAGAACCGGTCGCTCTCGGTTGTCGTCTCTTTCACCATTTACAGCGACGGATCCGTTTCGGAGCCGGCAGTCAGCAAGGGCTCGGGAAACAGCAGCCTCGACAACCTCGCGCTCCGCGCCGTTAAGCTGGCCGCGCCGTTCGGGAAACTGCCGCCGGGCTTTTCAGGTGATAAGCTGGAGCTGTCGTGCACGCTTATCCCGACGAGGAACTGAAACCGCATGATCAGAAAGCTGTGTTTTTCCCTGTGCATCCTGGGGCTGGGATCGGTTCTTCAGGCCGAAAAAGTCAATCTTTCCATATACGCCAGCCGTTTCGACAGTATCCCGATCGGCGTCGTTGATTTCAAGGCAAAAAGCAAGGTGCGGCTTTCCGAACAGGAGCCCTGGAAAATTATCGCGAATGATTTTGATCTCTGCGGCCGTTTCCATGTCGTGTGCAGGCCGGTCTTCGACAGCGCCGTATTTGCCGCCGAAGGGGCGGGTTTTTATGTCGGCGGAGAATACGCGGTTGCTGAAAACGGGGTTGCCTTCACCTGTTTTGTCTGCGATATCGCGACCGGGGAGAAACTTTTTACCAAAGAGTACCAGGGCGACGGCGCATCGGTCCGGCAGCTCGCGCATTGTTTTTCAAATGAACTGTATGAACTGCTGTTCGGCGAACGGGGGATGTTTACAAGCCATATCCTCTATATAGCAGCCGATGGCGGCGGTAAAAATGTCGTGATCATGGATTATGACGGCGGGAACAGACGGCAGATAACAAAGGGAAAAATTTTCAATCTGTTCCCGGTTTTTACCGGTCCGTCGGCGATGCTGTGGACATCGTATCTGAAGGGCAAACCCGATATCTATAAGGGATCGATTATTGACGGAAAAGGTACGGTATTCATCGCAAGCCGGGGGATACAGGTATCACCCGCTTTTTCGGCCATTGACGGCAGCGTTGCGTACGCCTCATCAAGGGGCGGCAGCCTTGATATTTATACATGCGCGCTTGACGGGAGCGGCACGAAACAGTTGACCATAGGCGGAGGCGTGGAGACTGCGCCGTGCTGGTCGCCGAGCGGGTACCAGATCGCCTACACTTCGGACCGGCCGGGCATCCCGCAAATTTATATAATGGATGCCGATGGCGCTAACCAGCGCAGGATCACGCACAAGAGCAAATACTCCGATTCGCCGGCGTGGTCGCCCCATGGAGACCTGATCGCGTTTACTTCAATGCGCGATGACGGCAAGCTTGATATCTGGACTGTTTCGCCCGAAGGTACGAATGAAATGCAGGTGACCGATTTACCGGGGTTTCATGAATACCCGGTCTGGTCGCCCGACGGCTCGCTCATCGGATTTATCACACGTTCCGGTGGAAAAAGCGATTTTTATGTCATGAAGCCTGACGGCAGCCATGTCCGGCAGGTGACGTCGTGCGGCGATGTCCAGATGCCGGATTGGGGAAACTGATAAATATATTGCTTTCATCTAATCAGAATTAATGTATCAAAATCGTTTGTCATTCCCGCTTTCGCGGGAATGACAAATCAAATGATTCATGGCAGATAATAAAAGGAAAACATATGAGAAAAATTGCCCTCTTGTACGCAACGATTCTTTTTGTAGTGTTATTCCAGGGTTGTTCTTCCATCACCGTGCTCCGCACGCAGGAGCTCTATGCGGTGCGGGATTCGCTTAAAGCCGAAATCACCGCGCTCGGGAAGAAACTCGACGAACAGCAGCAGACGCAGAACGAGCTGCTGCGGCTTATCCGCGCCGATCAGCAGGTGCGGTTCAGCGAGCTCGAAAGGCAGATCGCCGACGTCGGCAGCGGCCTTTCCGAGAGTCAGTACCGTCTGTCAAAGATCGACGAGAAGACTGCGGATTTCCAGAAAAAACTCGAGGCGAAGCTTGCCTCGGATTCTCTTGCCACCAATTCCCGGGGAGCCGAAATCGCGAAGCTCTTTCAGATCGCCACCGGCGATTTCAACGCGGGAAGGTTCGATATTGCGAAGAGCGGTTTCAAGGATATTGCTTCCCGTTTTCCCGAATCGTCCCAGGGACAGGAGGCCGAATACTGGATGGGAGAGTGCCTTTATGCGAAAAAAAAATATGCCGAAGCGGAGCGGGCGCTGCTTTTGTATGTAAAGAAGTTTCCGCAGGGTGCAAAATCATGCGTGGCGCTCTACAAACTGGGGCTCTGTTACGAAAAGTTGAATAAAGATAAGTCGAAAGAACTTGTCTGGAAAAAACTCTTTGAGAAATGTCCTGATTCCCAGGAAGCGGCGTTGGCCAAAACCCGGACCGAATAATCCGCATTGGCGGTTTCATGCAGCCCTTCGATTTCACCATAGAAAAAACCGACCCGCGATCATCGGCCCGTGCCGCCGTTCTGCAGACTCCGCACGGACCGGTTTCGACCCCGGTGTTTATGCCGGTCGGCACGCAGGCGACGGTCAAGGCGCTCTCGCCCGCAGAACTTGACAAATGCGGATGTTCATGCGTTCTCGCCAATACCTACCATCTCCACCTGCGTCCCGGCGACGAACTCATCCGCTCGGCGGGCGGCCTGCACCGTTTTGCCGCATGGAGCCGCGCGCTGCTTACCGACAGCGGCGGGTTTCAGGTATTCAGTCTGCGCGACATTTCGAAAATCACCGACGAGGGTGTTTCATTCCGTTCGCATATTGACGGTTCCGAGCACTTTTTCTCGCCCGAACGGGTCATGGGGATCGAACATAACCTCGGCGCCGACATCATCATGGCGTTTGACGAGTGTCCGCCTTCAAGCGCGGACGGCGACCGGATGGAGCGGGCTGTGGAACGTACGATCAGGTGGGCGGCGCAATGCGCCGAAGCGCATGCGCGGCTGCCGTTTCATTACGGCCATCCCCAGGCACTGTTCGGCATCGTGCAGGGCGGCACCGACGAAGACTCGCGCAGCCGGTGCGTCAACGAACTCAGCGGTATGAATTTTCCGGGATACGCCATCGGCGGCCTGGCGGTGGG
>CAISVC010000415.1 GCA_903888815.1 uncultured Fibrobacterota bacterium | reverse complement strand
GTTGAACCTGGGCCATCGGCACTGAAATATGCCGTTTTTATGGATGGTCATTTGGCTGTTGCCGGTATCTTCGGAATTCAGGTTGATTAAGGTATATCCATCCGGAGTTTTTATATTAAATGCGACATTTACCGTAGCATTTTCAATGTGTTTACTGGACACGTAATAAAAATTGAATAGAACATCCTGTCCGCACAGTATCTGGTTTATCGCTTTTCCGCTCTTGTCGCAGATTACAACCTTTTCAAAAGTCAGCAGTTGGTTGCCTTGCCTGTCCTTACGTTCTGATAGCGGGATCTCCGCAATCTCGTCAGAGAACTGCAAGTATTTCGAAACGGCATCACGGGTTTCCCCGCTGAAAGAGAGTTCGCCTGCACTCAGTATCACACAACGTTGACATAGCTGCTGGATAGCAGCCATATTATGACTCACAAACAGCACTGTCCTTCCTTCTTTTTTCGATATATCTCCCATCTTCCCCAGACATTTTTTCTGGAACTGCGCGTCGCCGACGGCGAGGACTTCGTCAATGACCAATATCTCGGGATCCAAATGAGCGGCGACGGCGAAAGCCAGCCGCACGTACATGCCGCTCGAATACCGCTTGACAGGGGTGTCGATGAACTTGTCAATCTCGGCGAAGGCCACGATCTCGTCGAATTTCTTTTCGATCTCCTTTTTCCGCATGCCGAGGATCGCGCCGTTCAGGAAGATGTTTTCGCGGCCGGTCAACTCAGGGTGGAACCCGGTGCCGACTTCGAGGAGCGAGCCGATCCTGCCCTTGATTTTCACGCTGCCGCGTGTCGGGGCCGTGACGCGGGAGAGGATTTTAAGGAGCGTTGACTTGCCTGCGCCGTTCCTGCCGATGATGCCCACCACCTCGCCCTGCTTTACTTCCAGGTTGATGTCCTGCAAGGCCCAGAAACGGTCATCAGTATAAACACGGGGAATCGGGGAATCGGAGGATCGGTGGATCGGTGAATCGGGTTTCGGTGGATCGCCTGCCTCGCCGGAGCGGCTACGCGCAGGCAGGGTGGATCGGGGAATCGGGGAATCGGGTTTCGGTGGATCGGGGAATCGGGGAATCGGGGAATCGGGTTTCGGTGGATCGGGGAATCGGGGAATCGGGGAATCGGGTTTCGGTGGATCGGTGGATCGGGGAATCGATAAACCGGAACCCGATGTTATTCTGGAATTTGGATCCTCTTTCCCGCGCACGCGGGCCCACCAGGACTGCATATCTTTTATCAGCATGCCGTGCGAAACAACGCCGTAGCGGTATTGCTTCCACAAACCTTCGATTTTTATGACAACGTTATCCATTTAAAATAAGTTGAAGAGTCCCCCTCCGTAGCTACTGCGGAGGACGGGTTGAAAAGTTGAACAGTTGATAAAAACAGTTGAATAGTTGAATAGATGAACAGTTGATAACTACAATAAAGTCAGTTGAAAAGCCAACGGCCTGGCATAGCTGCAGGCGAAGACAGGTTGATAAAACAAAAATAACAGGCATTTAAATAATTTTAATAGTATGGTATACAAATTATTGAATAAAAGTGCAACTTAAACCGACAAAGTATTCATGCGCTGATGCACCCGCAGCCCGCCCCACAAAAGGATTTATTTCACCGCTTCGCGGTGCCTTTTTTAAGCAACCGGCGGCAGGCCGCGATTATTTCACTGGCGCAGGAAACAGCCATCTCCGCATCGGAGCGGAAATAGTTGTCGGACGGCGTCAGATCCGGAAGGCCGTTCGGATAGCGGGTTGGAATATAAAAACGATCGAGTGCCGCGGCTTTCTGCTGCAGCGGCTTTGGGATCGACAGGGACTTGATGCCGGAAAGAAGTTTCTGAACGGAATGTCCCCACGGATCGAGGCCATGGTGATACCAGACGGATTTGGCGGCTTTTTCAGCCGCCTGCTGGCATTGGAAACAGGTATGAGCGTACATTCCAGCTTTGAAAAGGACATGGGAGGCTTTGAGGTCGTTTTCCGCGGTTGTCAGCCAGCGCCGGGCTTCGTCCCTGTATTCACTTTTGCTCATAGAGGGCGATTCCTTCCTTGAGGGCCTTGCTGATAAAAGGCCGGTTTTTAACGGAATCAAGCTCTTCCGCCGTATAAATGAGCGGTTCCACGTAAGGGTCTTTGACGGCATCGTTGAGTTCAAAAAGTATTCCCTTATACCGGTCAAGAAATCTCCTGTCCGTATCCATGACGAGTATAAGGTCGATATCGCTGTGCAGAGTCATTTCACCGCGTCCGGCAGATCCGAACAGGATCGCCTTGCGGACATGGTACTTGCGGAATATCGGCGCACACCGGGCGCCAAGATTTTCGGGCAGCCGCTTCGCATGACCATGACGCTCAGCGAGGAGGGGCTTCATTTTTCTAAACTTTTTAATGGTGTTTTCTGTGGAGATCATAGCCGGCCCCCGGCAGGTAAAATAGCATTTGCCGTAGCGGTATTGCTTCCACAGGGATTCGATTTTTATAACGACATTATCCATAACATTTTTACAGCGTATCAATCCTTAATGCATTCATTTACACAAAAGACCGCATCTCCGCCAGAAAGCTCTTTACCGGCAAGGCGGTAACGGATTGCCGCATAGGGACCGGTTTTTCGCAGAGACAGGCAATAGACGCCTTGCTGAATTTTATGTCGCGCAGTTCGTTCATGGCTTTTTCAAGAGCGGCGGCCATTCCCGCATTCGGGGTGGTATTCATTTTGATTTCGACCGGATGCAGTTCCATGGCCGAACCGCCTTCGATTAAAAGATCGATCTCGACACCGTTGTGGACCCGCAGATAATAGCAGCGGGGAGGTTTCCCTTTGTTGACGAATATTTTAAAAATTTCCTGGATGCAATAGTTCTCAAACAAAGGCCCTGCAAGCGGGCCTTTTAAGAGATGATCGCGGTCCGAAATGCCGGCTAAAAAGCAGACCAGACCGCAATCGGTAAAATAGACTTTCGGACTCTTTACCATCCGCTTGCCTAAATTCCTGAAATAGGGCTCGAGGAGGAACACGATCCGCCCCGCATCGAGGATCGAGATCCATCGCTTTATCGTATTCACGCTCACGCCGATGTCGCCGGCAAGGGCCGACAAATTGAGCTGTTGTCCGCACCGGCCGGCCAGCAGACGCAGGAAACGCATGAAATCCCGCAGGTCGCCGATGTTGTAGACGGTGCTGATGTCGCGTTCAAGATAGGTCTGGACATAGGCCGCATACCACGCATCACGTTCTATCCCT
>CAISVC010000414.1 GCA_903888815.1 uncultured Fibrobacterota bacterium | reverse complement strand
TCATAGACTTTGTACTGAATAACTTCATCAACTCGGGTATTTTTAAAATAAAGGTGCTGACGCAGTTCAAGGCCGATTCGCTCATCAAACACCTTACCACAGGCTGGAACCTGAACCGCATGCTCGGTCACTTTATCGACCCGGTGCCTGCCCAGATGCGCACCGGCACGAAATGGTATCAGGGTACGGCCGATGCCGTATTTCAGAATATCAACCTGATCGAGGATGAGAACCCTGATTACATCGCGGTATTCGGAGCCGACCATATTTACACAATGGACATCTCCCAGATGCTCGACTACCACCGCCAGGTGGGCGCGGTCGCCACGATCTCCGCGATTCCCAGGCCGCTCAAGGAGGCGGCGCAATTCGGCGTCATTGAAGTGAACCAGAGCGGACGGATGATCGGTTTCCAGGAAAAGCCTGCCGACCCCAAACCAATGCCGGAACAGCCGGACATGATGCTCGTTTCCATGGGGAACTACCTTTTTAATAAAAAATTTCTGGTCCGTGAGCTGTATAACGACGCATCGCTGAGCGCCTCTTCCCATGATTTCGGCAAAGACGTGATTCCGAAAATATTTCATGATTATCCGATTTACGTTTACAATCTGGCCGACAACCGTATTCGGGGTGAAACGCCGGAGCAGGGAGTATACTGGGAAGACGTCGGAACGCTTGAGGCATACTATCAGGCGAATATGGTGCTGCGTGACGTCGTTCCCGTCATCAACCTGTACAACGAGAACTGGCCGATCCGCACGGCGCCGGGCCAGTCTCCTCCTGCAAAGCTCGTCTTTGACGGAGAGGGAAAAGAAAAACGCAAAGGGGAAGCGCTCGATTCAGTCGTTTGCGGAGGATGCATCATAAGCGGCGGCAGGGTTATCCGTTCGGTGCTCTCGAGAGGCGTCCGTCTCCATAGTTTTTCGGTAGTGGAAGATTCAATTATCTTTCCTGATGTCGATATCGGTGAAAAAGCGCAGGTACGGAGAGCGATCATTGACCGGGGGGTCAAAGTCGAGCGGGGCGATAATATCGGATTTAACCCGGAAGAAGATAAAAAGAGGTTTTTCGTAAGTGATTCCGGCATAGTGATTTTAAGCCAGGTTTCCAAAAATCTGGTTGTATAGATTGCATAAAAAATTATTTACTCCCGCCGAGACTTCATCTAAAGCAATTAAAAACGCTGGAGGGGAAGAGTTCTATCAGGTCATCTCTAACTTCTTGAGTATTATTGTAGAATAAGTATTATAACAACTATACCGCTTGTGTTTTTCCGGAAAATAAGTTATAATAACGACAGGAGAGGGTGTGTATAAAAAAAATAAAAGAGCATACAAAAAAGCGAGTTTTATAGCATAAAAATTAAAAGAATGCTGTTCGTCCGTTAAAGCAAATCCGTGGAGCGTAACGATGTTTTTTACAAGAAGAAACTTATGCGATTAAATACCGAAGCGCTCTATTTCCGGGATATCAATCGGTACCGGGTCTTGACCGACGAAGAGGAGCGGACGCTTGTCGCGCGTGTTCAGCGCAACGAGCCCGGGGCAAACAAAACGCTTATCACCGCGAATCTTCGTTTCGTAGTAAGCGTCGCGCGATGCTACAAGGGCCGGGGGCTCGGATATATGGATCTTATTGACGAAGGGAACCTTGGCCTCATGAAGGCCGCCAAGCGTTTCAATCTTGCAATGAAGGTCAAATTCATCTCCTATGCGGTCTGGTGGATCCGCCATGCGATCCAGAAAGCGTTCTTCGAACAGGCCGGCACGGTCAGGCTCCCGCTCAACAAGCTTTCCCTGCTCCGCAATTTCAAACGGGCGCTGGAACGCAACCGCGGCGATTATTATGAAACCATCACCATGGAAAAATTCAAATCGAATGAGAACGATATTGTTGAAATAATGGATAAGATAAAGACTGTTTCACTTGAAACGCCGATCAACAATGCTTCGCCATACGGCGAGGAGAGCGAGAAAACACTGCAGGATATGCTCGGCGAGGAGCCGAATCAGGAAGGTGAAAGCGAACTGCGGGAGCTGGGAGCGGCGCTTGACAACGCGCTTCAGAATGTTCCCAGCCGTGAAGAACGCGTCTTACGGATGTATTTCGGGCTGAATTTCTCCCGGCAGTTTACCCTTGAAGAGATCGGGAAGGAGCTCAACCTCACCCGCGAACGGGTCCGCCTGCTGCGCGACAAGGCGCTCCGCCATCTCCTGCGCAACCCGTTGTCCCGCGCGCGCCTTTCCCCGTTCCTCATGGATTCAAAAGGCAAATAGTCTCTCATAGTATTTTCTTCTATCTAATCCCTGCCGGAAAAAGTTAAGCGGATTGTATTTTTCACTGCAACTGCAGGAGCAGAAAGTTCCTTTTCGCATGAAAAAAACCAGATTATCGACAATAGCGGAACAGCCAGGGGCGAAAAAGGCGGAAGAAGGATCATTCCATTATGTCAATGAGCTGCTCGAATTTCTTGAACTCGACGTCCACGCCGCGCCGTATGTGCTCTTCGATAAAGTTCCGTTTTCATTTCTCGTGCCCCGTAGTTTTGCCCGCCGGATGCGGAAAGCCGACTGGTTTGATCCGCTGCTGCTGCAGGTGCTGCCGCGCAACGAGGAAATCGCCGAAAAAGAGGGATTCAACAGAGATCCGGTCGGTGATTCTGATGCGGCGATTATGCCGGGAGTGCTTCGCAAATACGAATCGCGCATCCTGCTCCTTATCTCAAACATGTGCCCCCTTCATTGCCGCTTCTGCTTCCGCCGGGAATATCCATTTTCTTCCGCGCCTGCGGGCCGGGATGCATGGGAAACCGCCTGGCAGTATCTTGACAATAACAAGGATATCAGCGAAGTGATTTTGAGCGGGGGAGACCCTTTATGCCTTGATCCCGCAGACCTTGAATATTATATGCAGCGCATCATCGCCATGCCGCATATTAAAACCATACGGATCCATACCAGGGTGCCGATAGCCGATCCGGGCCGCATCACTCCGGCGATCATTGATATAATATCTTCTGTCAATAGCGTCAAAACCTGCATCGTGGTGCTCCACGCCAACCATGCGAACGAACTTGCAGGCGATTGTTCGTCCCTGCTGACCCGGCTCAGGGCAACCGGCGCATTGCTCCTCAATCAGTCGGTGCTGCTGCGGAATATCAACGACAGTGTCGGGCGACTCTGCGAACTCTCTCATGCGCTGCTTGACCACGCCGTTTTTCCCTACTATCTTCACCAGCTCGACCGGGTCAGGGGCGCCTGGCATTTTGAAGTGGAAGAAAAGAGGGGGAAAGAAATTCTTAAGGAGCTAAGAGATAAATTGCCGGGATATGCGGTACCGCGTTACGTGCGGGAAGTGGCGGGGGAGAAGTCGAAGAGAAATTTTCTGTAATAGATCCGTTTTTTTACTTTTTTAAAGCTAAAAACTTTAGTACGGGATATGGGGTGGGCATCGTTATCGACCCAGACCGCTGCCGAACATCTCCTCTGGCAGCCCCAACTCACCTGCTGGCGCAGGTTCAGACAGGGCACCCAGCCGACGGAGACATCCGGCAGCAGTCTGGTTCCCAGTGTCGTAGTTTTAAACCTATTCGGATTTTAATTCCTCTGAAACTTGAGGGTACGGGTCAAATGAAGTTTGTTTCAGCAACAATGGTGCCCACCCGATACCCTCCGCAGGAGCCTTTAGCAAAAGAAAATTATTAATATTTTAGCTAATTTTTATCGCCTCTTTCAGGGCCAAGGCACTCTTAAGAGTAAATCCCTTGACTTTAGCAATCTCCTCCGGTGCCGCGGCTTTAACTCTTTTCATTGAACCAAAAGCTTTAAGCAGCAGTTTCGCTTTCGCAGGCCCGATACCCGGCATTGCCTCGATCGTTGAGCGGGAGAACTGTTTCCCGCGCAGTACGCGGTGGAAGCCGATGGCGAAACGGTGCGCCTCGTCGCGGATGCGCTCGGCCAGCCGCCGGGCAGGGTGGGCGGGCGGCAGCACGACGGGTTCTTCACCGCACGGGGAATAAAGCATTTCTTCTTTTTTAGCAAGCGCGGCGACAAGGGGCGGATTTTTGAACGCGCCGAGCGCCTCCAGTGCGGCATGCAGCTGCCCTTTTCCGCCGTCGATAAGCAGCAGGTCGGGGAAAGGCGAATTCTCTTTCTGCAAGCG
>CAISVC010000413.1 GCA_903888815.1 uncultured Fibrobacterota bacterium | reverse complement strand
TCCGAAGGGATTCTCCGGCGCGGTAAGGCGGCTGTCAACCGAAATCAGATGGGCAAAACTGACGCCGGCGCCGATGTCGACGATTTTCATGAAATTCGCATTGACGATTGACGCAAGGGTTACATCATGGAAGGGTCTGATCTGCGTTTCCGTGAGAATGAACTGGTCGAATTTTAATCCGAACGCGCCGGAAGTATACTGGAGATTAAACCCAAATCCCGAAAGCGTCGCCGCGGTATAATCGAACTGATTGATGAGATACGCGGGATAGGTTCCGCTCCTGAACAGATATTCGCCCATATCGGTCGCGTCGGGATTATACTTGTATTGCATGATGCCGAACGCCGCACCCAGCGACAGTGCAGAGCCCTTTAACAGCGAATAGATGCCTTCGGCCTCGCGTACGTCAAAATCGACGTAACGGTTGCTGCCCGCATTATATTCCTTGATCGTCTGCTGGGGAAAGGTATTGAACCATACGCGTCCCTGCATGCCGAACCGGAACGTCAGGCGTTCGTTGGCAACCGCCTTGACGCCGAAGTAGCCCACCGTGTTTTCTTCCCAGACGTGGTCGAAGGTCTCGCCCTGATACCGTCCCTTGACAATCTGACCCATATCATAGCCGATGGTCCCGGAAAAGGTAAGCTTCGACGATCCCTGTTCACTTGCCCCGGTAGTAAGCGTAAATGCAAAAACAGTGACCAGTGCTCTAGCAAGGCGTGACAATTGCATCGACCCTCCTTACTTTTTGATGGTGATAATGAAACAGTGTCGGACTCTATATAACTCCCTATTCATAATTATATCACTGAAGCTCCCCTGCTATCAAGTTATATCTCCCTCAATCAATGCTAATAAATCTGCTCTTTTAAAATACAAAGTTTCGAAAGCCACCGCCATCTTTTAAACTTTGTAAGGCAGTTCAACCGCCCTGCTCCCTGCTATATTTTATGCTGCTTCCCATTAGTATACTATGACGGTTAAACTTGAAAGTATATCTTCTTTCAAGCATAATATAATAACAAAACAGGTAAAATGCTATTATTTTCGAAACTAATCGTAAATATTCGCAATTATTCGAAGGTTGTTATGGCACTATTTCTCTGTATTTGTAATATTAACAATTTGTTGTACGATTATTTATTGCTAATATCTCGGATGACTGAGCTACCTAATAGTTCGTTTTTTTTCTGCGATAAAGAATATTGCGTCATTCAACGCTCACAAAAGGCCTGTAACTGACCATGCGGCTTAGGATGGTTTACGTGCAGTAGATTTTAACAGACACTAAATTACCTTTTGTCAACTTTTCCTGAGGACAATCAGCGCGATGTCGCTCGACAGTTCCCGTTGCCCGACAAAGTTGTAAACTTCCTCCATGAGGAACTCCATGATATTCTGCGCCGATCCCCGCAGGGGTGCCCGGAGCATGGAGAGCTTTATGCGGTCAGTACCGTAGGATTCACCTTTGAGGTTTCTCGCCTGCACCAGTCCATCGGCATAGAGCACCAGAAAATCGTTATGATCCGGTTTGATTTCCAGCGTCTGGTGTTCCTTTATCGCCTCGGTGGAGGAAACCGCCCCTCCGATCATGATGGGTTTTACGGCAATCTCCTTTACGCTGTTTTCCCCGGCGGTTTTCAAGAGAATGTTCGGGATGCCGGTATTTACATATTCAACATATTCATCATGTATCCGCAGGAGAACTCCGGTGAGACAGTGTCCCGCCTCTCCGATTTCCTGGTTTAAGGCCTCACCCGCATTTTTGATCACCTTGCCGAGCGCCGCCGTCTGCATGCGGTTGAACAGCCGGAAAATGAGCGATTTTGAAATGACGGTCATGAGTGCCGCCGACATACCGTGTCCGGTAACGTTAAAAAGCCCTACGCCCTTTAAATGATTCTCAATGAAATAAAAATCATAGAAATTTCCGGATACGCCGGAAGTTGATTTGAAATAGGATGCCACGTCCCATGGTTCGGCGGCAGGAATCTTCTGCTGGTACAGCGACCGCTGCATCTGCGGCCCCAGTTCCATGCTTTTCTGCCATAAAAGCTGCGCATCCTGAATGATTTTCACGGACCGTTCCACCTTGCCCATGAGGACATTGAACCACGTTCCCACGGCAGTCATCTCTTCGTGGCATGTCGTTTTATAAACAAGACATTCACCGCAGTTTTTTACCTCGCCGGCGATGATATGGGGACAAGTCGCCTTTTTGTTGAACACCGCGGCATAACTGCCGATTTCGACAAAACAATAGACCTCCAAAGCGTCATGGGCAATGCACTTACTGTCAAGACACGTGATGATGGCGTTGCATGGTTTTCTCTTAAGGGGATACCGCATGGAAAGATTGCCTTTAGCGCCCTCAATGAAGCTTTTCAGGAACTGATTCAGCGGCTTGGTGATGGAATGCACCACCATAAGCATGATAAAGATCGTCACCACGATGATAAAAAGTGAACCAACAATCGACGAGATGAAAATGTGCTGAATCTGGCTTTTTATTTCGGATTCGAGGAGAGGGATGAAGCTGTTGTTCCACAGCCAGTTGAAATCGTTCTCAGCCGAGGCCTGCGTGGCTTCTGCCGCACCTTCGGAAGTGGTGCGTCTGAATTTCAAGTTGTCCCTGATTTTTTTGATATCCTGCATGATAGCTGGTTCAACACGCAGGGCACTTTCTTTTTCGACGGCGGTGATGATGCTGAGTTTGTTGGATTCAAGTATTCTGAAAATTTCCTTCCCTTCGTCAGTGTCAAGAATATCGATCACCTGATCCACGATCGTGCGGTAAAAGCCCCACAATCCCTGGCTCTGGCGCAGAATCCCTTCCATTTCGTACCCCATCGACCTGATCCGTTCGGAATTGACCAGGATCTCGTGCTGTTCGGTGAAATCCCGCAGACTCGCACGCCAATTTTCGAACGCATCGTTCAGGTCCTTATCGGCCATGAGAAAGACTTTCGTGCTATTGTTCAGCACGCTCCACTTCGTATAGGTCGAAAGCGCCAGGCCCACGTCGTCTTTGCAGTTCAGTACGCGAAGGAAAGAAAATGAAATGAGCAGAATAACGCTCACCAGCGAAATCACGATGAAAGAGACACACAGGAAAAGCTTTGTTTGAATTCTCATAACAATCCTCCGCTCATCTTCCTTTGTTGCATAAGCCCTCGGTTCCCCCGGTCCCCGCAGTTTCAGCTATACGAGCTGTACCTTTAAACCTTTTTCTTTCAGCAGCGTCAGCTCTACCGGATCCGCCTGCGTGTCGGTGATCAGAAGATCGATGTCCGACAGCTCTGCGATCTTTACAAGTGCAACATTTCCGATTTTACTTGAATCGGCCAGTACGACTCTCTTTCTGGCGGATTTCAGGAACAGCCGCTTCATTTCCGCTTCCGCAATGTTGGCGTTCGTAATTCCGTGTTCGGCAACAATGCCGCTGACGCCGATGAGCGCGAGATCGGCCTGTATCCGGTTCAGAATCAAGTCGCCGTAAGGATTGACCAGCAGATGGAAATCATGGCGGAGCGTTCCGCCGGTTACCATGACGGTGATATCCGGATTGTCCTCAAGAACCATCGCAATATTGAGGGCGTTGGTAAGCACCGTGCAATTCCTTTTTGAAGAAATATTTTTTGCCGCCTCGAGAACCGTTGTCCCCGCATCCATAATGATCGTTTCACCGTCCGATATCAGGTCCGTAGCCGCCTTGCCGATCCGCGCCTTTTCCTCCTTAAATGACGAGGTGTCCGCCTGAAAGGGTTCTTCGAAACCGGTCTTCAAATTCAGAATTGCGCCGCCGTGCGTACGCCTCAGTATCCTGGCGCCCTGCAGGATATCGAGATCCTGCCTGATGGTGACTTCAGAGACATCGAGATCTTTTGCCAGATCAGCAACGCCGCGGCATCCATATTTTTTCAGCGTGTCTATGATCGTATTGCGACGTTCTTCAGGAAACATAGCCGCCCTTCAATCTGCCTGCCCGTTGCTGTTCATCGACTATCCTAGTTACTTCCATAGTAACTAGTATTTTCTTGTACCTATGGCAGAAACCGCGGTCTCTTTGGGAAAAACACCGTCGTTCTGCTTGATCCACTTGGAAAGTTTTTCGCCTGCCATGGCTCTTTCGATCGCATTTACGACAAGCTGGCCGAGGAGCGGGTTACATTCGACCGTACAATTAAGTTTACCGGCGATCATCGCCTCAAACGCCTCTTTCATCCCGTCGATGGATACGATCAGAATATCAATTCCCGGTTTCATGCCTGCTTCTTCGATGGCCTGAATGGCTCCCAGCGCCATCGCATCATTATGCGCAAACAATGCATTGATATTCCTGCCTTCGGCTTTCAGAAACGCTTCCATGACCTGCTTGCCGTCGGTACGGTTGAAGTTTCCGGTTTGCGATTTAATAATAGCCATTTTCGGATATTTCTTAAGAATCTCTTCAAACCCTTTTTTTCTGTCAATTGCCGGAGCCGCACCGGGAATTCCCTGGAGTTCAACGATAGTGCCCTTGCCGTTCATTTTCTTTGCAAGCCATTTTGCCGCTTCACTGCCTTCGAATACAAAATCAGAAGCTATAAGCGTTGCATAGAGCGATGGGTCTGATACCTTGATGCCGCGGTCAACCAGCACAAGGGGGATTTTCGCTTTCCGCACCTCACGCAGGACCGGTTCCCACCCTGTTTCAACAATAGGGGCGAGGATGATCCCGTCAACCTTCTGGGCAATAAAAGACCTGATCGCCTTGATCTGATTCTCCTGCTTGCCCTGCGCGTCAGAAAATGCCAGTTTGATTCCGCGTTCCGCTGCTGCAGCTCTGATGGATTCTGTTTCAGCGGTACGCCATGAATTTTCGAAACCGATCTGGGAGAAGCCGACGGTCTTGGCAGGCGCGCCAGCTCCCAAAAGCAACGGAAAAACACTGACACAAACGAATATCACTTTCCTCCGCATGGGCAACCTCCGGGAAAAGTATACTAATACGACTTCTACGTTATTAATATAAAATATATTGAGGGTGAATGCGCATTACCGCTTCGGCAGCTTGTGGGCTTCGAAAAACTCCTTTTCGGAATAGTAGGTCTTGATAAGCCTGTTGATCCCGACGATTTCGAGCACGCGGCGCACCTGGTTTTCTTCCGCTATGATGAACACCGATCCTTTATTCTCCTGCACGTCACACAGACAGTGAATGAACAGACTGATTCCTCCGCTGTCAAGAAATGTCGTCCGTTCCAGGTTAAAAATAAAATGGTGGTGACCATTCCGTATCAGGCGGGAAATTTCATTATCAAGGATTTTCGTGCTTTCGGAGCTGTCAATGTTCCCGATGATATGAATCATCTTGAACTGGCTGTGATCTTCTATCTCGTGCTTCATTAAAAATCCCCCGCCGTATAAGTGCTTGCCTATGCTTAAAAAAGATGCTGCTACAAAATACACACGGTTGTGATATCCGGTCAAATGGTTACGCTTCTAAAGAAGGTGCAAAGTTTCAAAGATACAGAGGCACAGAGTTTTATAATAGAAATAAAATTATTTTTACTCGGTCACTGTGCAACTTTGCCCCTTTGTACCTTTGCACCTTATGTAATCCTCTTTAGCCGCGCTCCGAACATTCCGTCAATGCCGTGCGAAAAGGAAGTAATCGCAAGAAAACCGCTTGCGTTGATAAACATCTGAGGTATACCTTCGGGACATCCGCTGTGCACGAATTCAGGATGGTCCTTTAAAAATGATGCTACCTGCTCTTCGTTTTCCTCCGGTTCGATAGAACAGGTGGAATAAACGATGGTTCCTCCCGGCCCGACCAGGCGGGCTGCCGACTCCAGCAGGCTTCGCTGCAATGCTGCCAGCTCTTTAATGTCTTCGGGTTTCCGGGTCCAACGGGCATCGGGATAACGGTGCAGAACGCCGGTGGCGGAACATGGAGCGTCGAGAAGCACTTTGTCGAATACACCGGAAAACGGCGGAAAACGGCCATCATTGACAAGCAGATAAACGTTGTTGAGGCGCATTCGCCGCACTGTGTCGTCGCACATTTTTATCCGTGACCACCTGCCGTCGCTGGCGCACACTGATCCGGAATCGCCGACAAGTTCGGACAGCAGTGCGGTCTTGCCGCCCGGCGACGAACAGATATCAAGGATCTTCTCCCCTTTTTCCGCCTCCATGAGCGCAACCACCCATCCCGAGGACGGCGCCTGAACGGTGCACAATCCTTGACGGATAGCATGAATATTTTCGGGCACAATATTTTTTTTAAGCCGGTAATAAAGATTAAGATAGCCGGCTGCCGGGTCGCAGATAGAACGGACCTCGGCTTCGAACTGCTGCCGCGGCAGGTTCCGTACCCTTCTCCGAAGATAGATATCGGGTTTTTCATTGTTGAAGGACAGCAGCTGCTTCGTCCGCGCCAGCCCGAAATTCCTGAGCCACCGCTCGATCATCCATCGGGGATGCGAATACTCGATCGACAGCCGTTCCGAAAGGTCGGTTTCAGGGCCGGGAAGCGCAACGGCCCGGTGGTCGGCAATGACCCTGCGAAGGACGCCGTTGACCACTCCGGAGAGCTTCTTTGTTTCAGGTTCGACCTTGGCCAGCTTGACCGATTCATTCACTGCCGCATGGTCGGGAACCCGGTCGAGATACATGAGCTGGTACAGGCCGATCTGAAGGATCCTGCGCAGCACTTCGTTTTTTCTGAGACTCCCGGATGCAAGGAGCCGGTCGATCATATAATCAAGCGTCAATCGCCGTCTGATGATCCCATAGGCAATCTCAAAAACGAATCGCTTATCCCTTCTGTCAAGCCGCGCGTTCCAGAGCATCGTGTCGACAATCCGCTCAAAAGCGCCCCTGTTGCGGTCAAATGCTCCAAGTATCTGAAGAATCAGCTGACGGGCGTTCATGTACAGCGCGTTCCTTCCTTCAGCTTTTTTCCAAGCAGAAAATCATGCACGCTCATGCTCTTCCGTCCTTCCGGTTTCACCTCCAGCACCCTGAGCGCTCCTGTCAGGCACCGGACGTCGAAAAAAGAATCACCAACACCGATAACGGCGCCTGCTTCAGACAGACTTTCCTTTTCCACAGGCTCCGCCCATTCGATCCCCAGACGTTTTCCCTCAAGCAATGTATACGTTCCCGGAAATGGCTTGAACGCCCTGATTTTGTTGTAGATCGCTTCTGCCGGTTTTTCCCAATTGATATGCGCTTCCCCTTTGGATAGTTTCGGTGCATGGCTGGCAGCCGTATTGTCCTGCGGAAACGGCTTCAGACTGCATTTTTTAATGCCATCCAGCGTTTCGAGCAATGCGTCAGCACCGCAATCACTTAACCTGCCGTAGAGTTCAGCAGCGGTCTCCCGCTGACCAATGGAAACCCTTTTCTGGAGAAGGATTCCGCCCGTATCAACACCCTCATCGATTCTGAAGACAGTAACGCCGGTCTCCTGTTCCCCCGCTTCAATCGCGCGCTGGATCGGCGCAGGCCCGCGGTATTTCGGCAGCAGGGAAGCATGAACATTGATGGTTCCGAAAGGCGGCAGCGAGAACAGCGCTGCAGGAAGAATGCGGAAAGCGACCACAACAAAAATATCAGCGTCGCATTGCGCAAGCGCTTCCCGGAAACTCCGGTCACGCAGATCCTCAGGGGTGAAAATTGCTGAGACCCCCTGCTGCCGGGCGAACATCGCCACCGGCGACTCCTTCCGCTTCAGGCCCCTCCCCTGCGGCCGGGCCGGAGTGCTCACTACGGCACGGACGGTATGCGCCTCCAAAAGCCGCTTCAGTGCCGGAATGCCGAAATCGGCTGAACCTAAAAAGACAATGTCCATAGGTGTGTAAAATACCTTCTTGGCAGCGGAATCTGAAGAACTACGAGTGTGACAATAAACATCCCGAAAGATTTGATTTTCTAAACGCCAAGTGGTAGTTTCACCTTCAGAAAAGCGATTTATTCATTACGGGTGAAGGGGTGGCGATGGCAGTAACATTTTCTCCGGTGGAAGCACTCGAACTTTTTTGCCGTTTCTGTGAAAAAGTCACGCCTTGCCAGCTTGACCGGAGTATTGCGGGAAACGGCAGGACGATCGATAAAAATTCGACCTTCGAATACTACTGTACCAAATGTTTCAAGACCGCCTGTTTCTCCGGGAACGACCTGCTCGAACAGCTGAAAACTGCCCCAAAAAAAGAGCCGCCCCGCGAATATACCCCGCATGCCCATTATTGCATCGGGGAGCGTATTCACCATAAAAAATTCAAGGAAGGCGGTCTCATCGTGAGCAAAGACAGCGGAACTCCGTCGCGAATCCTCGTGCTATTTGACAAGGCAGGACTGAAAAAGCTTGTGCAGGATATATGACTATCCCGATCAGATATTCATGATCATGGAGACGACAAGCGCCGGAAGAACCGGAACGGCTGAGAACTCCACTGCCGCATCGAATTGCACATTCTTCTCCCCGATTTTCGTAATAAAACCCGCCCCCAGCCCCAGCCCGGTCCAGACCAGCGGCCGGGCCGCCGTCCCCGCCGGC
>CAISVC010000412.1 GCA_903888815.1 uncultured Fibrobacterota bacterium | reverse complement strand
CGTCAGGAACCGCTCATGATCGAGGGCGGCAGCAGGGAACTGCCCTCAGGCCTCAAGCCTGTTCCCGCCGAGATTCAGGCATATCTTGCTTTTCCTCTTAAGACCCCGTCGCATACCATCGGTGTGCTGAATCTGGTGCGGATGCAGGGCGGCGAACCTTTTTCGAATCTTGATCTTGAGCTTATCAATGTTCTTGCGTCGCAGGCCAGCATTTCCATCGAGAATGTGAGGCTTTACCACAATATCCGCGACAACTACCTCAAGACCATACGGGCCTTTGCGCTGGCGGTCGAAGCGAAAGACGTGTATACGCACGGTCATTCGGAGAACGTGATGAAGTATGCCGTCATGATCGCGAAGCATATGAAAATGCCGCCGCACGAAATCGAACAGGTCAAATATGCCGGACTTCTCCATGATATAGGGAAAATCGGCGTGCGGGAGCATATCCTCAACAAACCCGGTAAATTGACGCCTCTGGAGTTTAGCGAGATCAAGAAGCACTCGGAGCTCGGCGCGAAGATTATCGCTGATGTACCATTCCTCAAATCCCTCGTTCCCCTCGTATTGCACCACCATGAGTTCTTTGGCGGCGGCGGTTATCCGAACGGCATCAAAAGCGGGGAAATTCCTTTCGGTGCGCGGATCCTGAGCGTTTCGGACGCGTTCGAAGCCATGACCTCGGACCGGCCCTACCGCAAATCAATGCCGCAGGAAGTCGCCTTCAGCATTCTTGAAACCCAGCGCGGGATTCAATTCGATCCCGATATCGTCGATACCTTTTCTGAAGCTATGCGCTCGGCAAAAGAGGAAAAGAAGTAACCGCAAGGCTGCCCTTCATATTTCCAATAAAAGAGATTTGCCCGCAGTGCTTCCGAAAATCATATTCTATGGTTATGAAATCGAAGACTGCCGGATTCTGCGGACTCGATATACAGAAAGAATATTTCAGTATCGTCCAGTATTCTTCCGAAGATCATATGGTGACGGATCTCGATATCCATTCTTTTCCGGCGGAATCCGGCATTGATGAGTGGAAAACCTGGAAAAACGAGCTGAAGAACAGGCGGGGGCGTCTGCGGTTCTTCAGTCCCTCGGTTGTCTGCAGTATGCCGTCGGAATACGCCCTCATCAAACCCGTCATGCTTGATGCAGACGAGCAGGATATCGCCGGGACGATCCAATGGGAGCTTGGCCAGCAGGTTATCGGAACGCTTGACGAATACGTTTTCGACTATGAGGAGATCAGGGGCGCGCCGGACGAGCCGGTGAAAAAATTTCTGGCGGTCGCGTACCGCCGGGAGCTGGTCAACCGCATGGCCGGTTTGGTGCGGAGCGTCAACTTGAAGCCGGCAATCGTCGATCTTGATATTTTCGGCCTGGTGAATGTTTTCGAATTTAACTATTCCGATAAAAAGGCGGAGCCCTGCCTTATCATACATTCCGAATTTGATCTGACGAAGTTCGTATTGACGTACAATGGCGGGTTTCTGGATTATCACTGTTTCGAGCATAAGACCGGATCGGTCGATGCGGGCGGATTTGCCGTGGCGTTATCGGCCGAAACCGACCGCTTCCTCGCGGCCATGCAGAAAACAGGCGGGCGTATCCCGGTGTATATTACCGGTTCATATTTTCAGCAGACGTTCAGCCGGGAGGCGTTTTTCGAAAAAGTCCCCGGTGCAGAGGTGCTTAATCCGTTCCGCGCCATCAAATGTCAGGTAAAAATCGACGAACAGCAGTTTCAGGAATACTCCACCCAGCTTGCCGTCGCGGTAGGTCTTGCATTGCGCGGCGGCCAGGAGACGGAAGAAACGGAAATCAGTATCACTGAGTGACAGGGATCCACGGTTCATGATCAAGATCAATCTGCTCAAACAGGTTTCTCGTAAACAGGGGAAAGGATCTTTTTCCTCTTTGATGAGGACCGGCATAGCGGTTTTTGCGGGTCTGGTGGTTGTCGTTGCCGGTGCAGGAATGATGCGGTGGTGGCTGAACCATCCCCGTCCCGAGCAGGAGGCTGCGGTCGTAAAAGCGGAAACGGAAAAGAAAGCTGTTCCGGAAACAGCTGCCGTCGTACAGAAAGCGGAAACGGAAAAGAAAGCTGTTCCGGAAACAGCCGCTGTCGTACAGAAGGCAGTACCGGAAAAGAAAGCTGTTCCGGAAGCAGCCGCTGTCGCACAGCAAGTTACGCCAGGCACGCCAAGCGCAGGTGCGCATGGTACGCCGAAAGTGCCCGGGGAGGCCGCTATTTTTTCCTACAGCGGATTGCCGCGCGTCGAAAAAACCAATTATGAAATTGCATTCGCAAAGAAGATCCTGCAAACGCTTACCGATGCGGTGCCCGAGGGGATCGGATTCAATTCGCTTTCTATCGACAGCTTTATGACGGTTTCGGCGGATGGGCTGGGATCGACGCGGGAGGATGTCAGCACGTTCTTCAGCAACCTGCGGCGTCTGAAAGGATTTCAACTGCTTGAATTCCCGGTTTCGTCTATCAGGCAGGGTCCCTCGCAGGATTTTCAGTTTCAATTTAAATGCCGCGTTTGGTTCGATGCCGATTCGGCCGGCACCTATCGGCCGACCGAACACCTTTTGCCGAGCAAAAATCTGCCGTCAATGCTCCAGACATTTTCAAAGTATGCTGCGCACAGCGGGCTTTCCGTCCGGCGCGGGCTGGTGCGCAGGGCTGCGGTACAATCGGGCGGGTACCGCCAGTTTGTCTACCGTCTCTCCTGCTGCGGAACATACCGTGACTTCGTCAAATTCGTCCTCCAGGTCAATAAGGCGCATATGCCCTGCGCGTTTACCGCCTTGCAGATCAGCGCCCGCAGCGAAGCCGTGGTTGACATAGGCGCCGATGTCGTTTTTACCATGCGTAAATAGGGCGGCCGATGAAATTGCGGATCATATCCGGCTCGCTCAGAGGAAGAACAGTCCACTATCCCGGAGAGCGGCTTTCATTCCGGCCGACGCTTGAGCGGACACGGCAGGCCATAGCCGATATGCTGCAGCCGCGTATCCGCGGAAGCGCCTGCGCTGACCTCTGCGCGGGCAGCGGATCGTTCGGTTTCGAGATGCTGAGCAGGGGAGCGGCAAGCATTGACTTTGTGGAAAATGACCGCCGATGCGCAGCGCTACTGCGGGACCATGCGGAAAAGTTTGGTGCCGCCGGGCAATGCCGCGTTGTCGTACAGGACGTGGACGGCTTCGTTCGCACAAGCGAGGGGCAGTACGATATTATTTTTTTCGACCCGCCGTACGAGGCGGACGGGATGGATTCCCTTGTGCCGCTGCTGCGGGGGCTGCTGTTGCCCGGCGGCATTTTGCTCTTTCAACGCCGCAGAAACAGCGTTCAGCAGGAATCCGAAAAACCGTTTGAAACAAGGACGTTCGGCGATACGATAGTCGAGTGCTATCGCCCCGCAACGCATAGAGAGGAAGTATGAATATGCCAGTTGCATTCTATCCCGGGACATTTGATCCCATTACCAATGGCCATATCGACATCGCGGTGCGCGCCACAAGAATCTTCACCAGGGTCATTGCGGTCGTTGCGGAGAACCCCGCAAAACACCATCTGTTCTCCGCCAATGAACGGTTTGAATTGGTGAAAGAGGCCTTTCGCGGCGTGCCGAAGATCGAAGTGATCAGGTACCCGGGGCTTATCGTCGACTGCCTCCGCGAGCATAACGCCTCGGTGCTCATCCGGGGACTCAGGGCGCTGTCCGATTTCGACTATGAGTTCCAGATGGCATTTACAAACAGAAATATGCTGACCGGCGCCGAAACGGTATTTCTCATGCCGAGCGCAAAGTATGTCTATCTCAATTCCACCATGGTGAAAGAAATCGCCAAACTCGGCGGCGATGTGGGGCCCTTTGTCCCCGAATGCGTCCGGAAGCGGTTCAAGAAGAAGTTCGCGGGTACTCGGCGCTGATTATGAATTCGCCCTATCCCGTAACGCGCGGCGTACAAGCGCTCCTTATTGCCAATGGTGCTGTTTTTCTGCTGCAGCTGCTGCCGGGGACGGGGCAGTGGCTTGAGGACTTCGGCGCATTGATCCCGTTTGCCGTGTATTCTCACGCTCAGGTCTGGCGGTTCGCCTCGTACATGTTCCTCCACTCGACCATTGACCTTTCTCACCTGCTCCTTAATATGCTTGCCTTATGGATGTTCGGCGGCGAGCTGGAAGAGCGCTGGGGTACGAAAAAATTTATTGCGCTCTATTTTCTGTTCGGAATCGGCGCCGCCTTGTTCAGCGTCTTCTACCTGCTTGATCCGGTCATGCGGTATGTCCCGGTGATCGGCGCATCCGGCGCAGTGTTCGGCCTGCTCACTGCCTATGCGGTGTATTATCCCAACCGCGAAATACTGCTTTTTTTCGTGCTTCCGGTACGTGCATGGATGCTCGTCGCCGGCTATGCGGTGCTGTCATTTATGTTTTCTTTTTCCCGTGGCAACGCCGTCGCACACCTGATTCATTTAGGCGGCATCGCGGTGGCGCTTGCCTATTTGATAGGCATTCCGAAGATTGAAGCGTGGTATGGGGGCCTGAAAGAGCTATGGGACGAAAAGGAAATGCGGCAGCGGGCGGAAGCACAGATGGGGAAGAAGCGTTATTACGAAGAAAAGGT
>CAISVC010000411.1 GCA_903888815.1 uncultured Fibrobacterota bacterium | reverse complement strand
ATCTGAAAATAAAGCAAGCTCTCCTCGTTCCTGAACCAATCTTTTTTCTCGCAGGAACTTATCAGTAATAGGTAAATTTGTTAAGGAATATTTGTCTTTCAACATTTTCAGATGTTTTTTTCTACGGGTAATTTTTTAGGCATTTATAGAAAACTATATTATTCACAAACATTCCGTTAAAATTGACGATTCAGTAATATAAGATCTCTCGGACGACCATGCGGTCTCATTATCTGGTGGTTAGGACAATGTTGTTAAAAGAGAGCATGGCTTTAAGGAGCTTTTCGACAGCCTGTTGGAAATGGAAAAGGATAGTGGCGTTGTCGATATCCGCATCTCCGGCAGCAAGGGCATGAAAAGCAATAGCCAAGTCGGCTTTCCCCTTCCGCAATAGGAGTTCATATTGTTTCGGGAATTTATCAGCCATAGATGGTGACCCCTTTTTCGGCGACAGTACGAAAAACGGATCCGGGTTCTTTACGATAAAAATCATATTCTTCCTGCGTGGCGACAATGATGTCTTTGGGAATGCGAATGTCCCTGAGCGCCCGGCTGATCATGTCGCTGTCCCGGATTTTTGAGACACTTTTTTCTAAAATAACAACGATATCGATGTCGCTTCCCGGCTTCGGCGACCCATAGGCATATGAGCCGAACAGTATCACTCGTATCGGTGATGCTATGTCCTTTATCTTCCGGACGATTCTTGCTTTAATTGGTTCAGGAAGCATGATAACGCCTTCTTGCTTTTTCCGAATACATTCTTAAAATAATTGACGCCTCGTAACAAATATTTGTGAATAATTCGGGCTCGGATCCCTATATCCTTTTGTTATACTTCCACCGCCGCCCATTCTCCGAAGGCCTTTTCATGAAATCAGTTTTTCAAGCAGTTCCAACACCCCTCGCGCCCGGCAGATCCGTTTCAGATAATCGATATCAAGTCTTTCTTTTTGCACTTTTATAACATTAACCGCATCATTCCATTGCCTCTCCGAGACACCATCCCCCAGTTTATACCAATAAAGTTTATGCGCAATGATGTCTTCCGGGCTGCATACATAGATCGACTGGCCATTCGAATCCGCAAGTTGATACATAACCCGGCGGTCCATCTCCATGGCGGACAGGTCGTCGAGACCCTGCACGAAAATATCTATTTTGAAGAAATCTTCTTTGTCAATAATATTAAAAGATGAGCGCCGCTCGATCGCATCTCTGGCCGTTTTTGCATCAAAATAGAAACCCGGGGAGAGTTTTTTTTCCAGAGGGGCGATATGTTTCTCCGCTATTTCAGCGACGACATCGACGTCCTGCGTCGCGCGAGGTATTCCATGCAGGGAACTGGCAAGCGAGCCGCCTACCAGATAGCGTATTCCAAGCTCTTGCAGAATGTCGGTTACTTTTTTTACAACCCTTATCGGATCCGCAAGCGTCATGTTAATACCCTTTTTCTTCCGGGTCCCAGTTGAAAAGCCGCATCATTGTTTCCCGCGGAAGCCAGAGCGCTGCCAGCCGGAGCCGTTCTTCCTGTTCGCTCATAACGCCGTAGTGCTCCCGAAGCCGGGTAAGCGCCATCCGCTGCACGGTCTGAGTCAATGCAACTACCTGCTGCAGCTTACGCTCTGGCGGCATAAAACGATATCCCTCGATAAGGATTCGTTCCGCCATGATCGATGTATCATTAATTGCCATCATCTTTTCACGAAATCACGGCTGAACTCAGACCCGCCGTATAATACGCAGGCCTGGCCTCCCATGAGCAGAAAACGCACCCGGCAGCCACGCATTACGGAAAGGACTTTGAGAATCGGGTTCGGGGTCAAGGCTTCCTCCGGTTTTAAGATAGAAATCCCATAGCTTGTGTGTTTCAATCCAGCGGTATTGAGGAGTGAGCGCGTACCAGGAGCGCCATTCGGCACTTTCCCCGATTTTTTCAGAAAGGAGCATGTCTTGTTCGGGCATTAGAAAACCTTACCTTTTCGGCGACCCATAGGCATATGAGCCGAACAGTATCACTCGTATCGGTGATGCTATGTCCTTTATCTTCCGGACGATTCTTGCTTTAATTGGTTCAGGAAGCATGATAACGCCTTCTTGCTTTTT
>CAISVC010000410.1 GCA_903888815.1 uncultured Fibrobacterota bacterium | reverse complement strand
TTGTATCGTTTTCACCCGGCGCTTATCGTACTGCAGGGAAAGCAAGCCCCGGATGCTGAATGCAGTCGAAATATGCCTCTTCTCTGCTAAAAAAAATAATTCATAAAATCATGAAATATATGCCTTCTTCTGCTGAAAATATGGACTTTTATGCACAAATTGGTAAGCGTTCTGTAAACCCATCTTTTATTCCGGCAAATCCAGAGCGATATTATAATCATCGCAAAGGAGGCGATTCATGCCGGAACACACTTTTTCAAAAAAATCCGTCGAAGAAATACGCCGTCACCGGGAGCTTCAGTCTAAAAGCGGCCTGACGATCGAGGCCTACTGCAAACGCGAAAACATCAGCCCCTCAAGCTGGTGGTACTGGCGTAAACGTCTGTTGTCTAAAAAATATATTGCCAACTCTGCCGCTCGTGCTCCGGTATCGTTTCTCCAGTTGCCGACACAACCACCCGAAGCCCAAAAATTCGAGCTGACCCTGCCCAACGGAGCGCGTATCAGTATGCCGCTATCCTGCGAACCGGTATTTCTGCGCCAGACTATCAACATGCTCGCCCCTTTGCGTCCCCGATAGACACACATGTTCACGCTGCCGTCAGCGGTGCAGGTATTCATCTGTCTGCAGCCGACCGATCTTCGCAAGAGCTTCGACAGTCTGGCGGTACTGGTATCAGGCGTTGTCGGCCAGAACCCACTGTCCGGCCATCTGTTCGTATTCCTCAACCGCTATCGTGACCGGGTAAAAATCCTGTTCTGGGACCGCAGCGGGTATTGCCTGTACTACAAACGCCTGGAAGCAGGGACGTTCCGGGTTCCGGTTGAGACCGATAGCGGCGTTGTCTCCCGCACGCTCAGTCTCCCGGAACTGACCCTCATGCTCGAAGGCATCGATCTGTCGCACGCACGGCGGCGCAAGAGATTTTCGCTGAGACAAACGTAAAAAAAATGCACCTTTTATCATTTTTCTCTTGACAAGAATATTGACAAAGAGTATATTATATCATGTCAGTTAAAACAGCGACGATACCCTTCGAAATCCCTTCCGATCCGGTCGAAAAAGACGCTCTTCTGGTAAAACTTCATAACGAAACTCAGTATCTCAAGCAGGAACTTGCCAATCTCAAACGTATGATCTTCGGGCAGAAGCGGGAGCGGTTCGTGCCTTCTGTGCCCGAAGAACAGATGACGCTTGAGGGTCTGTTCGAGGCTGCCGGTGTGAAAATCCCCGGCTTTGCAGAGACCAAAGAGACCATTACCTACGACCGGCGTAAACCGAAAAAAGGTCATGGCCGCAAGCCCATTCCTGACGATCTGCACCGCGAGAAGCATATCCTCGACGTGCTTGGGACCGAAAAGATATGCTCCTGCTGCGGCACGAAAAAGAAAAAGATCGGCGAGGATATCACCGAAGAACTCGAATATAAGCCCGCCGTGTTTTTTGTGAACCAGTATATACGTCCCAAATATGCCTGCCCGAAATGTCCGGATAACGGCGTCACTACCGCTGCCTTGCCCTCTCGTCCCATAGACAAAGGCATTGCCGGACCCGGGCTGCTCTCCTATATCATCGTCAGCAAACATGTTGATCATCTACCGCTCTATCGGCTTGAACAGATGTTCAAACGCTACACCATTCATATCAACCGCTCCACCATGTGCGGCTGGCTTGGACAGATTGAGTTCTACCTCGAAGCAGTGCACCGTGAAATGCGACGGCGGTTACTGAACGAATCTTTTTTGATCCAAACCGACGAAACCACACTTAAGGTGCTGGACGAGACGGTCAAAGACAAGTGCGCCCTTGGCTATCTCTGGCCGTATGTCGGCGACGGCAAGCTTGCCGTATTCGAGTTCCAGGACTCACGGTCACGGGATGGCCCGACCGATTTCCTGAAAAAGTATACCGGGTCATACCTGTTGAGCGACGGCTATGCCGGGTATAATCAGGTTGTTGAAAAGAAGGACCTGACCCATCTCATGTGCTGGGCCCATGCCCGCCGCAAGTTCTTTGACGTCAAAGAACTTGATCCGTGGTTTGTCGATCGCGTGCTGACCTTTATCGGCAAGCTCTATGATGTCGAGCATGAAGCCGCAGAACAAAAGCTGACGCCGACCAAACGGGGTGAACTACGCCATAAAAAAAGCGTTCCGGTACTTGCTGCGGTCAAAGAGCTGCTTACCAATCCCGGCAGCTCTGTTGTTCTGCCCAAAAGTAAGCTTGGCGAGGCCGCAGCATATACCCTTAATCACTGGGAGCAGCTTACCCGCTTCCTCGAAGACGGCAGGCTGCCCATCGATAACAACCTGGTCGAGAATACTATTCGTCCTATTGCCCTTGGACGAAAAAACTGGCTCTTTGCCGGTTCACCGGAAGGTGCAAAACGTCTGGCAATCTTCTACTCCCTCATCGCCACCTGCAAACTCAATGACATCAATCCGTATGAATATTTCTACGATATCCTGCCGAAGGTCGCGTCATACCCGGCAAATAAAATCGCCGACCTCACACCGATTAATTGGAAAATGACAAAAAGATGATCCGTCAGGTGCACACGGTGCCTATAGCAGTGCATACTACCGTTCAACCGACACCCTGCCGAAACCTGAAAAAGGGGCAATCTTCAAGGGAAACGGATTCTTTACGGATTGTAAAAAAAACGGGTATTTTTAATGCTTTAGTGCTATATTAATAGCATATCCTGTCATCAGGTGGGCACTATGAAAAAATTTCTGGTACAGTTTATTTTTGGTATGGGGTTGCTGGTTTTATTTACGCATATAGTGATATCGTCAGTATAACGTCAAGATTTATAAGGTTTTATATTGATCCCCCCACCATGCGAAATCGATTTCGTTTGTTAAGAAAGTTGTTGACACGGATTAATAAGCATTTTATTTTGTTTATTCCTTTTTACCGGAAGGGTAAAGGAAAATTCATCATCACACAATTGCTTGATTTTACCACGCGCATGAATTCTTCAATATTCCTTCCGTTCTTTTCTCTGTCTTATTGTTTCTAACAGTCAGCAGCATTTAATCGTTTAGTTAGTAGTTGCGTTTTAAGAAAAAATGCAAACAACGAAACCATTACCGCTCTTCAGAGGCCACGCGGTCTGAGCAGCGCGGCAATAAAAGCCTGAAATCGACTTCTAACAAGAAGGGCTTTTTTCAATGATTATGCGGTTTGCCGTGGCATCTTTCTGCGCACGGTGGGTGTGTCATGCTTTGGGTGATATTGAAGCCATAAAAAACAACGAAAAAAGATCGGCCTATACCGAGGTTGGGTAAAGGTCATTTTTACCTTTTCAAGGCAATAAACAGGAAAGGAGGGTTTGAACGTTTATGAAGGGTAGCTATTAAAGAAGAGGAGTAATGGCCGCTACTCCTACCCCGATTTGCAATGGCAACCTGTTTTAAAGAATATAATAATAAGGAAAATCAGGGATAGGGTAGCTCCCAAAAGGAGGCTACGGTAATGTTCAAGACTTTTTTCAGACTCGTTATAGAAAAAAGGGCTGCTAGGGATGTTGCAAAGTACAAAAATGATACAACCATTTATTCACACAAGGAGTAAACCGTATGCGAACGCTTATGAAAACTAGTAATGGTCATGGCTTTGGTTTTTACGTCAGGAGCCAATATCGTTTGGAATTCCCGGAACAACAGCTTTCAATGGAATAAATGCAAGGGTGGAGTAACAATTTCTATACACGACATTCTTGGAAGGTCTATCGCCAATTACTCTTCAGGAAATATCGCGTCAGGTGAATATTCCGTCGGCTTTCTGGCCCGGGGCACTTTTATAACACGGATCAGGGCTGGTAATTCGGAAGTAACATTTAAAATTGTAAACGGACTTGACCAGAAGTTGTCCGGCGTTTTTGCTACAATCAGGAGTCCTCTCTTAACCGCTAATATCGAGGAAGGACCGGTTGAGACCGTCTTGACATCAAATGAGGTCGAGTTCCCTAATATCAATCCAGGGGCGAAAATAAATGTTAAAAAGGTTTATAACAAATTGTCCGGCAAGCTGGAGTTGAAAGGCGATAAAACCGCGGATGACATTGAAAAAATGCGCGAAGAGGAAAGGAAATACCTCCGAAACAAATATGGCGCGGTTACGGCCAATCTGCGGGAGGTTCTTGAAAAAAGCAAAGATGATGACAGCCTGACCGTCGTCATTGTGGCGGTATTGCCGGTGTTCTACGACCTCGACAAAACAAAATACACAGAAGAAGAATGTTATGCCAATACGCTGAAAATGATGCAGCAAAAACCTGCCAAGTCGATCCGCTCAATCATCGTGGAAGCTGGTCAAAAAATTGGTAGCGTTAAATCGGAATCCGAAGGGTCGATCGTATGCAAACTCCGCAAGGAGGAAATTAATGCCCTTCGGTTCAATCAAGCGATTGCTGCCATTTCACGGTATATCGAACCAGAGCTTTGTGCCGCTCCAATGTCCTCCGCCGCGACCTCTGCGTATAATCCACCCCCCATGCCTACAAATGCAAGAGGATCCGGCGTAAAAGCCGCTACCTTTGAATCTGGAATATGGACACATTCCTGGCGGAGTGAACTTAATGACTATGTTGACCATTTTGCCGCCCGAGGCAACCTTGTAGCAGGGAACATATACCAGGATAACAATGCTGAAGAACATTCGCAGGTTACCTTTTCGTTTCTTTGGTATACAGCTCCAAACGCAACATTTTATCATAAGCTGGGCGCTTTTTATGGTAATTCGTTTTCAGACCCTGAAGCGTTGGAGATAATTAACAATGGTCTTCAAACTTTAAGCTGCAGCTATGCCAATTCGAGCGATGAGAATAGTCCGAATATGCTGGTTATCGATGACTTTGCTTACAGGGCACCCCGCCCCGTATTCTGTAATCCTGCCGCAAATACTCAACAAGGGCCTAAGGTAAACTGGGTTTGCTACAATGCGATTAGTGTCGGCTCATTTCAGCACACGGACCTGACCACTTATATATGGGCAAGCCACTCTCTTTGGGAAAACCCCGATCCGGTTTACGGTTCTAATCCAGACCGGGAGATGCCTTATGTATTGGCAACAGGGAAATGGCCGTTTTTAGACAACTCAACGCCTCCAGACCCTGATTGCATGCCTGGAGCGCCAGAACTTATTGGATGGGCATATGAAACCGCATTAAAAACAAGTTATTGTCATGTCTGTCAGGGTACGAGTTTTGCCGCACCCACAGCAAATGGGATCGCAGCCGACATAATCAGCGCATCGAACCGTATGAAAAACTGGCCTGAAAAGGTACGCGTGGCAATGATGCTCACGGCACAGAACTGCGATGGTGACGAGTGGAATACTCAGATAGCCGATGGCAAGGATGGAACTGGCGCCGTGTCTGGAAACGAAGCCGCAGTCTTCGCTTCCTCCCATACGCAAATTAATCCGGGTAATGGTAACACCCCAACGACAGCCCTGTGCGCGGGTTCTTGGTATTCAAACGATAATGCTCAGAAAACGTTTAATGGCAAAGTTCCGGCAACAAAGCCTACGGGTAAACATCTTCGGGTTGTCTTAACCTGGGATTCGCGACCTGATCTTGCGAATAGCATTAACTACTTAACCGATCTTGACATGTATTGCTACGGTACTGGTTCTATTGGAAACATGTTCCGCAAATGGAGTACCTCATGGGAAGGTAACGTTGAAGTAGTCGATATCCCCAGCGATTTGTTGACACCAAATCAGACTTTTCAGGTACAAGTTCAACCGACGGTTATGAGATTTCCCGCTGACCCGGCTAAAAATTTCTTTTATTACTCTGTCGGTTG
>CAISVC010000409.1 GCA_903888815.1 uncultured Fibrobacterota bacterium | reverse complement strand
TGGTCAACAGGGCCGGGTTCTGCGTGCAATAGGTGCCGTTCACCATATTGTAGGCAACCATGACGGCCAGTGCCTTGCCGTCCTTGATGGCATATTCAAAAGGCATGCAATACATTTCCCGCAGGGACCTTTCACATACGTTGGAACTCGATGACTGTCTGGCCGTCTCGACCTCATTGCATACGAAATGCTTGCAGGTGGTCACCACCTTGACGCTTTGCACCCCTTTTACATAGGCAGCAGCTATCCTCGCGGAGAGATACGGATCTTCACTGAATGTTTCAAATGCCCGACCGACGCGCGGATCGCTCACCAGGGTCATTACCGGGCCTTCCAGGATATACTTTCCTTTTGACCAGTATTCCTTGCCGAGGGCAATGCCGCATTGGTAAATACGCGCGGTATCGAACGTGCACGACATGGCGGACGGGCTGGGGAATGCCGTCGCGTTCCCGCTGGAACCTGCGCACGGCTGCTGGGGGCCGTTTGACATATGGTAACCCGGTATGCCGAGACGCGTGACATCGGGCGAGTCGCGGCCGCCGTCGGCGCCGAGGGAGCCGCTTCCGGCAAGCTGCAGCACCTTTTCGTCGTTCGTCATGAGGGCCAGCAGGCTGTCAACGGATTTTCCGATCTTGGTCTGATTCGCCACCACCGTTATCCGGGCGGCGTAGCACCCCGTCGGCTGCCCCGTGATCTGACATCTGAAATTAATCACATTCGTTCCGCCTATTCCGTTTGCCTCTAAAAAGCCTTTCACTATTGTGTTTCCTGCAATACCGTTTACTTGATAGGGGGTAATGGTAGTGCCTGCGGGGACAGAAACAAAATCAAGCGATATATTCAGCGAATCATTGAGGCCTACCCGTATATCGTACGTCACCTGCCCTGAATAATCGTAGACGTTACCGACAACGCTTAATAATTTAATGATCTTTACCGGCACTAATACCGTGTCCAGCACCGCAAGGGTCGGGACATAGGGATAGGTATAGGGATACGGCTGGGCGGAAATACCGGCCGCTAAAAGAACCGCTATGAGAAAGATTTTTTTTATCATACTGATCCTCCTATATTAATAAAGCACTATTTTCAGGTTTTGTTTGTAGATTCCATACGAAAGCGCTGCGATATAAATTCCCCGTGCCAGCTTTTTATCGGCAGAAATATCCCACCGGATACTGCCGCGCTGAGAGGTCATTGAAAACGTTTTAATATGGGAACCTGCTATGGTGAAAACGGAAATGCTCCCTTTTTCCGCTTTGCCGGGGAGCGACCACGAAAATTCGATTGCCGATCTTCCGGCAACAATGGTTCTGCAGGCGAATGACACCTTGCTGCTTTGCAGTGAATGATCTCCCGCCACGCCCACAATGGTGGGAAATGCAAACGGTACGCTGTTTTTTACGACGGTCTCAGCAAATAAACCCACCGAGAGCGCCGCTACCAGAAACAAACAAAGACTTTTCATAATGGTTCCTCCCTTTCTGTAGGGATAAAAGTTGAATTGACGTTTTATCGATCGTTTGCCGTGGTATACACCCCGGCAAACCACTGGACTACTGAAATTGAAACGGTCATTGTTTTCCTCATTAAAACGCTATACCTGCTTACCTCCCCTTCCGGCATAAATACCGGACCTTCCTGTTCACCTTAATAATATAATCTATTTATCTAAATTATCAACTTTTTTCCATAATTCTTTACATTGCCGTCATGGAATAGCAGAGTAACGACATGATTCGCAGAAAAGCGGATGACGACAATTTCTGAAATTCCTAATGAATGCGTAATTTAAGTTCATCACCAACCGTAAAACATAAACTTATACTTATAAAATATAGTCAAAACGGACATAAAAGCCTAATGAATTAGTACTGTAACAGTACCAAAAAGTTATAAAATATTTTCAATTCGTTTTTTTAGGGTGTTTCGCCTGGAGGGAAAAACAAAAAATCCCCGCCGCCTCCTCCTATGGAAAAATTCCATCCGCTATGTCGCGCTCCGGCGCAGAGTATTTTAAGCCGAATATTTCATAACCAGAGGCAATCAACCCCGTGCGCATCATCTTTACCGAAGAAGACGGCATCACCCACACACAGACAAGATACCTGCGCGGCGGATTGCTGCGGAATTATCATCACATTCGTGTCCTGCACAATTTTTCGCAGATTCCTCCTGCCGATCTGTGGCTTCACGGGCTTTACCAGACATCAGAAATCCCCTTTCCGGATCAGATCCGTCAAGGCATGGAGCGTTTCAAAGGTCATATCTCTTTTTTTCAGCATGATGACCGGCTTGATTTCGCGATCGACAAAATTCCGCCAGACCTCCGTAAACGGGCGCTGTTTTTTTTACGAAATGTGTGGCCGGCAGATATTGACAAAATTGATCCGGCGATCCGGGACAGAACCGGACTGCTGAATCCGTTTTTAAAACCCACCTGCGCAATCGCAGGATCCGAGCTCAAACGCCGTCCCTGCCCAATCAGCTTTTATGGATCTCCCACGAGAGGCAGGTGCTTCACCCGAATCGACGCCCTGCGGCTTCTAAAAAAAGCAGGGCTTCCTCTCCTTGGCGGATTATATGTCAGTCCGCAGGTTCCCTTGCCGCCGGCCGATCTGGCGGTTAACGTGCTTACCCGCCGGGAATACCTCCGTACCCTTGCCAATACACAGGTAGCCCTCGTTCTTCATGGCTACAACCCGCTCACCTTCCGGCTGTTCGAATGCTTTTCACGGCGGTGCCTTGCCATGGTACAGGATCTGAGCTGCATCTGTTTTGCCGATTGCGGATTGATCCCGGGGCAGCATTTTGTCGCTTTTAAACAGGATCTGTCCGACCTTGCAGACCGCGTCCGTTATTATCTCGGCCATCTTGGTGAAGCGCAAACTATCGCAGATGCCGGTTTTGCCCATTTCAAAAGGCATTTCCAATTCAGCGGAGTGAATCTGCCGCAGCCGCTGTACCGCGAAATTATCCGTACGTGGAAAGGCATAGAATTGCCTTCCGGCCGCAAAACCCCGTACACGTGCGGTGTCCGATGGCTGCTTCCCTTTATTCACAGCCTGTAGGAAGGTGCGGTAACGCTGATGTGCCCCTGAAATCCGTGCTGCGCAAATTAACCCTATTGGTTATGAGCAAACATTTAATTCCATCCATGCACCTGTTGTCAACTCTTTCCCCCCGCAGTATTGATATTATTTTTCATGCACTATCTGCGATTAAAGTATTTTTGGCATAAGTTTGTTTTAACAGCCCTGCCTATTCCATGCGCGTAAAATTAAACGAAATCCCCATTTACTGGATCACTCTTGACGGACAAAAAGACCGTCAGCAGAATATGCTTTCGCTGTTTCAGCGCATGCGCAATTTCGGCCATGAACGCGTTACTGCCGTCAGACAGGAACCTTATTACCTCGGATGCAACGCTTCGCATCAAATCGCCATCCGGCGGGGAATGGAAAAGGGCCGCTACCCGTTTCTGATCCTGGAGGATGACGTGCAGGAAACCCCTTTTTATACGCCTGTGCTTGATATTCCGGAAGCCTGCCGATGGTTATATCTGGGTATTTCCGCCTGGAATTTCTTTCCGGAAAATCTGCCGGAAACCAGGATGCCGGACATTTCCCGCCTCGAAGTCTTCGATGGACAATTCTACAAAATCAGGAATGTGCTGTCAACCCACGCCATTCTGTATTGCGATCAGGAAATCTGCAGCCGATTATTGACGGTGCTGGAGGAGCAATTCAGGGAGAATTGGCACATGGATATCGGATTTGCGAAAACCCAGAATGATTCGCTCTGCCTCGCACCGCGTAAAGGTCCCTATTTCTTCCAGAACGATCCCAAAACGCGATGGTGCACCAGCCACTGGATAAACCCGGTGCGCCGTTCCGCAGAAAAAATCAAACGGCGATATCTCCGGCTTGCCGGGAAACCCCATGCGGTCATCTTCTGCCGCCACCTGGGCGGTTATGGCGGCGAGGAACACCTGAATCAATCGGTGATTGACGCACTCAAAGCGGTGCGGACTACTGTCTTCGTGCAAAAAAGCCTGGACGACTCCGGCATGCTGCCTTCGCCGCGCGGAAACCTGACGATTCAAAGATTCAAACCGAAATTACTGCTCAAATTCCTCCACCGTAATGCTGACAACATTGCTCTGTTCATCCGGATATCGCCGGATCCCTTTAAGGAAGAAAATACCATCTTCAGCTACCTCCGCGGAGCGCCCTATCCGAAACTCATCAATCCTGCAGGTAATCCGGTTGAACGCGTCCTCAATCATTACGATTATGTGCTCTGGGAATCCGATAACGCGGAGGCGTTTGGCATGGCAGGTCATCCTAAAAACCTGGTACTCCGGCCGCCGGCCCTTGCTCCGGTGAATCCGAGTGTCCAACCGCTGCGTTCTATGCCGTCCCAACCCTTCTATCTGACAGTTTTCAACAATTATGAAGCTGGCCTCAAGGGGATAGACGGCCTCGCACGGATACTGAACGACCTCCCCTGTCCCCTGATCTGGTGCTCCAGGCGTTTCGGCCCGGAAGCGCCCGACCATCCGCGCCTCGTCAAGATGACTGTTGACCGCGATTTCGTCCTTCTGCTCATGCGCGGATGCACTGCCTACATCAGCCTCTCGCGCTCCGAAGGGTTCGGGTGGTCGGTTTTCGAGGCTATGATGAACCGTAAACCTGTTTTTTCGCGCCCCATAGGCATCGCCCGTGAGTTTCCGGAACAGGTTTTTTTCTACCACACCTTCGATGAGCTTGCGGCGCGTTTGTCGGAACCTCTCCCGTCCTCTGTGGAATATGATCTTTCCGCCTTCTCACCGGAGGCTTTCCTTAGGAGCTTTTACGGTCTGATCCGTCCGGATCCATGGCAGGGCCGGCGTTTTTCTGACCTGCTGCGCTATTGGATGTGCCGGGCCTCTGTGCAGCTTTCCCGCCTCTTGAAAACTCCCTGACCACCGCATTCAGCTCTTTTTTGGAGAAACCCTGGGCCATAAGCCGTTTTTTGCAGTCCCGTATTGATTTCCGCTGTTTGTGTCTGACGAGACGGTCGCCGGCAGACAAAGCCTTATATTTCCGGTAAATCAACAGTTGCGACCTCAAAAAATCCATGGCATTGCCGCTTGTCGTACTGGAGCCGTCATACCTGAAAGAATACTCCGCGGTGACCCTGTTAATATGATGCAGGTCGAAATACCGCGAGAACCGGACAAACAGATCCCAGTCCTCATGGGTCTCCAGTGTTTCGTCAAAATAACCGGCGCGATCGCAGCATGAACGTGCATGAACCAGGCACAGCAGGGGGAGAAGATTCCTCCAGAGAATCTTTTGATTGCTGAAATCATTGGAATAGCGGCATTCTTTTCTGACAACCATATATCCTGCATCCTGTTTTTCCTGAACCGCACAAAGTGCGTCCGTATACGCCGCGGCGCGGTTGCTCGATTCCAGAAAATTGACGAGCACCTTCAGATGGTCCGGATAATACCGGTCGTCGTCATCCAGATAAGCGATATACTTCCCCTGTGCGGCACGAATTCCTTTGTTCCGGCTGTACGAACGCCCGCGGTTTCCCTTGTTGTCGATATATTTGATCCGTCCTTTCGGGTCAAGATCCGTCAATAAAGGTCCGACATCAACCGACCCGTCATTGACGACGATGACCTCAAAGTTCTGTTCGGTCTGGGCCAAAACGCTTGTAACCGCCTCTCTCAGCATGTCCGGACGGTTGAAGGTCGGGATGATCACCGACACCAGCGGTGTGGCCGTGGGGACCACGGGTTTATCGGGCACAGAGGTCGTCATGGTTTTCCCATCGTGTTCGCTGTTTTGCCAATGCGAAAGAGTTCGCGGTCATTTTTACACCACAATATTTTTTCCACTGAACGTTCTTTGCAGACCTGCGGTACTTTTGCGATTGCGCTTCCGAATGCCCTGTAGAAAATAAAATCACCGGCGATCCACGAGGTGGCTATCCGCACGAGCATGCCGGCTGTGTGGCGCAGCCAGAGCAGTGGCGAGGAGATATTCTTCCAGAAGAAAAGCATCTTATTGCGCGTCTGGATCATTGAAATAATCCGTTCCCGGTTCTCCTGGCGGATGGAGCTGCTATGACCATGTTCGACGCGGCAGCGCGGATCAAAAAAGACCTGCCAGCCCCGTTTCATGGCGCGATAGGAAATATCGGCGTCCTCCCAGTAGAACGGTTTAAAAACCTGAGAAAACCCTTTGAGCTGAAGAAATTTCTCGCGTGAGACAAGCATATGTCCGCCGCAGGCATAGAAGGTGTCATAGAGTACCCCCTCACCATATTCGCCTGAAAAATTATTCCGGGTCTTAAAAAGACCGGTTTTCGGAATGATTTTTTTCCTTCCTTCGAATTCCCCGCCTTTTTCATCAAAAGAAAAAAAACTTACTGCAAACAGGTCAGGATGCTTTTGAATATCCTCAATAAGCGGGGTGATAATATCCGAAATGATTTTAATGTCGCTGTTCAAAAGGATGATCCATGCATACGCCGCCTGCCGAATGCCGCACAAACAAGCCTGCCCGAAACCGATGTTCCGCTCATTGGTTATCAGCTTGACATCAGGATAGCTTTCGTGAATCCACGCTGCAGTCCCGTCGGTTGAGCAATCGTCAACCGCAATGATCTCGCCGACAGCGCCGTTCTTTTCGCGCAATCGCACTACCGTCGGGAAACAGGCGGGTGCTATGGCCCTGTTGTTGTAAAACGGGATAACGACTGAAAAGACCGGCGTGTCAGCTTTAATCACGTGCAGCACTCCAATCCCGTCTTTCTGCTGTTGACTGAAACAGCGCTTCCACCCGTTCAACCATGCGCGGAATGGAAAATCGCTCCCGAACGGTTTTCTGCCCGGCGGCACCAATCTGTTTGCGCAGCGCAGCATCACTGACAAGCAGCGCAATCCTCTGCGCAAGGGCCTGCGCATTCTTTACCGGAACGATAAAACCGTCCGTGCGGTCGGTGATGATCTCCGACGTGCCGCCGGCGTCAGCGGCAACGACCGTCGTGCCTACGCTCATGGCTTCGAGCACCACGTTCGGCAGGCCTTCGTCGATCGAGCTTAAAACGAACACATCTGCGCCGTACATCAGTTCGAGCACATCTTCGCGGTGGCCGAGCAGATGAACATATGAGGCAATGCCGAGCCGTCTGGCAAGCTCCTCAATTGTCTTTTCCTCCCCGCCGCCGGCAATCGCGCCATGGGCGCAGATTCCCTGTTGGTGCAAGAGTGAAAGCGCTTCGATAAAATACTCAAATCCCTTCTGCGAGAAAATGCGGCCTGCCCCGAAAACAATCGGGTCCGATACCTTCACCCCTGCAACGTGTCGGAGTTTTCCGGTCTCCAAAAGCGCGGTGTCAGGAATTTCCACCCCGTTGGGAATCACATGGATCCGGTCCTGGTCGAGCCACGGAAACACGGCAAATTGCTTTTTGATAAATACCGCCGGCGTAATTATGTCGTCAACGATATATTTATAGGAGAGACGGTAGCGCAGCTTGTCGTAAATAAGCGACAATCCTTTACGTACAAATATTTTCTTGACCTTTGCAATTCTTCCGGCAATGCCGCCGAGCCGCACGTCTTTCTCGAAGTTGCAGCAGAGAATGTCGATATGCCGCTTTTTAAACAGCCGTACAAGGCGACTGATGATAAACGGATCAAAATCGCTGTGGATCGGAAGTTCAAGCGTCTCAACACCTCTTGCCGCGGCTTTTTCGAGCCATGCCGCCCGGTTCCGGCCGATGCAGATGACTGTGTGCCCGCGGCCCGCCAAACCTGCCGCCGCATTGACCATCCACTTCTCCCCTCCCCGCCAGACGCCGGCAGGAATGGAGTTCATGAACGCGATGGAGAGCTTTACCGTATTTTTCCGATTTTCAATCATTATACACCGCCCATAAAATACATCCCCTTCCCGTGTGTTGCAGTTCAAATGCTTTATTTTGTTACCACATAGTATTTTCAATCACTCTCTATACAGAACTGCTATCTCCGGCTATTTTCCCTAAACCATCAGGAACAAATTTCAGGCAGGATGTATGAATTTCTTTAAAAGCCATTCAAAAACCAACGCGCTGGTCGCGTTTCTCGTGTTCACCATTTCTTTTGTCGTCTACTTTCTCACCATGGCACCGTCGGTCTGTCTCTGGGACTGCGGTGAATACCTTGCCGCATCGGCCGGTCTCGGGATCCCGCACCCGCCGGGAACCCCGCTTCTCATTCTGTTCGGCAGGGCATGGATCGCCCTGTTTTCATTTATCAAAGACGTCGGCTACCGCTATAATTTAAGCTCGATACTCTGCGGCGCCTTGACCGTGATGTTCATCTATCTGATTATTATCCGGGGACTCTGCATGGTGCTCGGAGAACCGGATACCCTGTGGAAACGTCTGACCTATTATTGCGCCGGCTTTGTGGGGGGGCTGTTCTGCGCGTTCGGCAACACCTACTGGTTTGAATCGCTCGAGGGGTCTGAGCAGAGCAATATCACGAACGTGCCGGTGGCGCTCTCGATCTGGCTTACACTCGTGTGGGCGCAGTCGAAATCGGAAAACCGCGACCGCCTGCTTCTTCTCATCGGGTATCTGGCATTCTTGGGAATCGGCATGCATATGATCTCCATGATTACCATGCCGGCTATTTTCCTTTTTGTCATGCTTTATGACAAAGACAAGCGCAAAGACTGGCGGCTGTGGGGGGCCTGTATCTCGATTTCATTCATCATGTACAACCTTTCTTACTTTTTGGAATTCGCGCCGATTTTTATGGTGTTTTCGTTCGTCATGATGTTCGCTTCGCGGCAGACCCGCCGGATTCTGACCGTCATTCTTTGTATCATCGGGGTAGGATATGTCATTTTCAACCCTGCGTCAATTACAGAAAATCCCCGCAGCTTTTTAATGCAGGCGCTGATTCTTCTGACTTTCGCATCGGTTATGTATTTTGATACTGAGAAGTACAAACGCAACTGGCGTTTCTGCTTCTGGTTCGCCCTGCTCGCGCTCGTCGGTTTTTCAAATCACCTGTTCCTTCCCATCCGCTCCGCGCTCAATCCGATAATCGACGAGGGGCACCCGGTCGTACGCCGCACCGCTGACTTCCCCTACTTTGACATGAAGGCGCTCAAGGAGGTTCTTGATAGAAAGCAATACGGAAACGAGAGTATGGTCTCGCGCTCGTTCTGGCGCCGGGGCAGCTTTGCGCACCAATTCGGGGTCGAAGGGCATATGGGCTACGGCGGTTTCCATCTGACGCAGTTTTTCCGTTTTACCACTAAAGACGCGGAAAAAAACTTTGTCGACGGGTCTGCAAAGGGATGGGGCAAGCTGCTGTTCTATCTGCTGCCGACATTTTTTATGCTCTGGGGATGGTATTGTCTGAGCAAACGGAACAGAAATGTAGCCGTGTTTTTTATTGCCATTACGCTGCTCACGACAATTCTCATGGTATGGTACATGAACTTTTCCGACGGCCAGTGTTGTGACAATCGCGCCGAATACAACCACTGGATACAAAGCAGCAAGCAGGGCCCGATGCCGACGATTTACCGCGAAGTCAGGGTACGCGACTATTTTTACAGTGCAGGGTTCATGTTTTTCGGCATGTGGATCGGACTTTCGGCGGGATTCCTGCTGTACCGGCTTTTCAGCGATACGCGCCGGCAGGCCCGAACGCTTGCTGCACCGCTGGCGCTGGTTCTTTTTGCCGTTTCACCGGCCCTGCCGCTTTGCCAGAACTACAAGCTCCGCGACCGTTCCCAGAACTTTCTTCCTTTCGAATATGCCTATAACCTGCTCATGTCGTGCGAAAAGGGGGGAATACTCTTTACCAATGGCGACAACGACACCTTCCCGGTGTGGGCGGTACAGGAGGCGTACGGGATCCGCCGCGATGTCCGGCTTGTCAATTTGAGCCTCGTGAATACCGACTGGTATATAAAGCAGCTCAAGAAGGTCGAACCGCGCGTGCCCGTCTCCTATACCGATGCCCAGATCGAACGGCTGCAGCCCGAGTACAATCCGTTCAAGTCGCAGACCCCCGTTGAATTGACAAATAGCAAACTGCGCATCGCCCTTCCGGGCCAGCAGCAGCTGCAGGTCCTGCGGGTGCAGGATAAAATGGTGCTCAATGTCGTGGACGCCACCGCACAAAGCAAACCCGTGTATTTCGCCTGTTCGGTGTCGCCCGACAATTTCATGGGGCTTGATCCTTACCTGCAGATGCAGGGAATGGTATACCGGCTCATGTTCCGTCCCCTGGCGGCAAACGAACGGATCGATACAGAGCGCATGGCGATGCTTCTTGATAAAGTGTATAAAATCCATCCTCTGTCTCCGCGCATCACCGACCGTGACGAGCCCTACGACGGTATTGCCAGCGATTATGCGATTTGTTTCCTGTATCTCTCCATGCAGCTCCAGGAACGCTTATCCGCGCTCGACCAAGAAATCAAAGCGCTGCAGACGCCGGCTCCCGGCGAGCGGAAAAATGTTCCCCCGGCAGCGCCAGCACCGGCACTTGCAGAAAAAATTGCAGCGTTCAACGCCGATTTCGACCGGGTGGTTAAAAACCTTGACCGATGTGTTTCGCTCATGCCCTGGAACATGCAGCCGGTCAGCTTCAGGCACCAGTTCCTGCTGAAGTTCAACCAGCCGAAAATGGCCGAGGAACGCGTACGCAGGCTGATGCTCGCCGATCCGGGCAACTCCCGTCTTCGCGAACTGCTCGCCCAGGCGCTTGAAGTGCAGGGGAAAAGGGCCGAAGCCCGGGAGTTCTTGCAGAAAGACTGACAGGGAGCTGTTTCAGTTCCCGCGCAGCTCCTCCGGGTGGAGTGCCAGCGCTATGGCTTCAAGAAGAGCGATAAAGCGCGGGCCTGGGATAAACGCATGGTCCTGCGCAACAAGGTATACCCGTTTGTTTCTGACCGCATCAACAGCGGAGATCTTGTTCCATTCGGCCAGGATTGTTTCCCTGTTCCGGCCTTTCTCACCAGTTTCGGGCAGCAGGTCGATGATTACCTGCGGGTTGATCTGATATATGCCTTCGGCCGAAACCAGGGGGAACGGCACGGTTTTATTTTCAATGGCGTTCACGCCGCCGGCAAGCAGGAGTATCTCTTCATAATAGGTGTTTCTTCCGGCCACGCAGAGGTCGCTCGACGAACCCATACCGTGGCCCACGGAAACCAGAACACGCGGGCGGGGCAGCCCGCGGGTCCTGGTTTTTATTTTTTCAATTCTCCTGTTGATATCAGCCACTATTTCCCCGGCTTTTCCCCCGGCACCGCACCGCTCCCCGATAATCGTGATTGACTGTATGATCTCGGCTATTTTTCCGTGACTGACTGCCAGCGTCGCCAGCTGCAGACTCTGGAGATGTTTTTTCGGCGCTTCGTGTTCGGCAAGCATTATGACCAGGTCGGGTCTGAGCCGCACGATCTCCTCGTAGTTCGGATCATAATATCCGCCCACCTTTGCTTTAGTCAAGGCTTCAGGAGGGAATCGGCAATAGCGGGTGACGCCTACGACGCGGTCGCCGAGGCCGAGCGCAAAAAGGGTCTCGGTGACGCTCGGAGCAAGCGATACAATACGGCAATAGCTTCCCATGCCATGGGTTCCGATGCTGTCCGCATTCCTGTCTGCCGCCCACAGTGCGCCGACGATCCATGAAAAAGCAATGATAACTGCGGCGAAAACCGATATGTTCTTCATGCTCGAAGATCTTTTCTTAAAAATCGATCTTAAGACTCAGGCGGTGTTCCCTGCCCGGAAGCGGATAGCCTTCGTTGGTTACATGCTGTTCGTCGGTGAGGTTCAGGATATCGTACACAAGACGCACATCGCCGTTTTCTCCAACCGAAGCGATTTTGATACCGAGATTTGCATCAAAAATTGTGCTCGCGGGCAACCGCGAGGTATTTGTTTCATTAGTGAATACCTCGCTTGAATACCTAGCCGCAATGCCGAAAGAGATACGGCCCACGTCGAGGGTGTTCGCATAGGTCGCCGAGTATTGTGGCCTGTAAATAAGCGTCATACCGGTTTTTGCATCTCGGGCAAGGGTATAGGCACAATCAAAGGACGTTGCATACGTTTTAAAAAGCCGCAGTTGCGTACTGATCTTACAACCCCTGATGGTTGCAGCAGCAACATTCACCGGCGTCCAGATAAAGTCCGGACGTGGCTCCCAGATGATCATGTCATTAAGCCGCATTCTGAAATAGGTAATGCGTCCGCTGTAGTCCATTTCAGCAACGCGGTGGTGGAGCTGCACACCAATGTCCCAGTCAACACTGCGCTCGGGCTTCAGGTGAGGGTTACCGACCGACCAGGCATCCTGCGGCCAGTAGAGATCCCTGAAACCGGGACTTTTAAACGCATTCCCTATATTGAAAAAAAACGACGGCTCCGCCGGCAGTTTCCAGGTGGCAATCAGACCGAATTTTCCGTCCAGCGCACTTTTAAAAACGCTTGAATAATCGTATCGCACCGCCGGCGTCTCCCGGAAGACAAACTCCTGCACCGACTGCTCCAGGATACCGCTCGCAAACACGCTTCCCTGGTTTGCCGTATGGTATCCATATCCGTTACTTGTGTCGGACTGAAATAAACCCTGCATCCCGGTGGTGAGCCGTTGTTTTCCAAAGGTAAAATCCTGAACAAGCTCGAGGTTGCCGTTTCTGTCGGTATTCCGGCTCTCCTGCAAAGCGCTTTGATAATGAAGGTAATCGTATCCAAAGGAGGAGTTCACTCTTAACGTCAGGAATTCTCTGGCTGCCCAACTACCGTTCAGGCCAATATAGTTTATCGTTTGTCGAGTATTGTTCGTGTCTGGAAAATCGATCGATCCCAGACCGTCGACATTGCGATCGCTGAAGCTACCGGACAGGGTGATTGCGACGCTGCTGTCATTATATCCGATTTTCGGATGAATCCCCCAGTCCGTAAAACCATTATGCGCTCTCTCTTGGTAACTATTGTTTAAATCCGCGTATTTATATTTTCCGTCCGATCTCCTCCAATCGGCGCCGATCAACCATTCGATTCCCTGGCGTTTCTGACCGAGGCCAAGAGTATAGCCATGGCCATCCAGACGTGGTTCATTGTCCTGCGGTTCATACGATGCTGCGGTCGCAGAAAAATTGCCGCTCAGCTTTTCGGACTCCGGCTTCTTCGTGATGATATTGACCACACCTCCCACCGCATCCATGCCATAGAGCGCCGATTGGCCAGCCTCCACGATCTCAATTATTTCTATGGTTTCAGGAGAAAGATCTCCCAAGTCACCATCAGTCGTGCCAATACGCTGTCCGTCGACAAGTACGAGCGTTCGTTCGGATCCGGCGCCGCGCAGACCGATGGTTTTTACCGCCCCCCCACCATTGTCCGCGAACCACGCGGGAACGCTAGACGCCAGCATTTCGGCCACGCTTTTTGAGCTCCGACTGCTCTGTTTTCCGACATCGATCTCCCTATGATCGTCCGCTACCCATTCCGAAGGCTGCGCCCTCCTTGTTGCGGTTACCACGATAGTATAGGGAATACACGAATCGGCCGGCGAGACGGTATCGTTCTTATTTGTCACCAAAGTACTACCTGCGGGTTTTACCGTATCGGTATGATCTGCAAGACGGTCCGTAAGAGCCTTCGCGGTGTCTTGGGCAGAAGCGAGAACGGAAAAAACCAGAATTGCTATTGAAGAAAGATATATC
>CAISVC010000408.1 GCA_903888815.1 uncultured Fibrobacterota bacterium | reverse complement strand
GGGACACCGATTTTGCCGATATCATGGAGCAAAGCCGCATCGCAGATGACTGCCACATGCCGATCATCGCATTCTTCCATTTCCCGCGCGAGTTCTTCCGCTATCGACATGACCTTCTCGGAATGACCGCTTGTATAGCTGCCTTTCGCATCAACCGCTATGGCAAGCGCCCTGATGGTTTTCAAATAGTTCTGCTTCATCTCGTTATACAGTTTCGCATTGACCAGTGCGATGCGGATCTGACTGACCAGACCGGCGATAAGCGTCTCGCTTTCAATATTTTCCGGATGTTTGACCGAGGCGCCTGTAAAAAAAACACCCATCATATCTTCTTCACCCTTAACCGGCACAAATTGCCTGAAAGCCAGCGGCAGTATTGCCATGCTGCCGGATTTCTGCTGACGAACCAGTTGCTTCAGCGATACTCTGCGCTCTGTTATTGCGCGCGAAGCTTTCCCGTTGAAATATTCTATTACCGTACGGCAGATTTTCCATACCTCCACTTCATCAATCGAATTCTTCGCCCAGTATAAAAACTCGTGATTCCGCTGCTGCACCAGCAGGAATCCCATAAAGTCAACCGCGCACTGCTCGCGTACCTTTTGAAACAATGACCGCAGCAGGTCATACTTTTCCATACTGCCCGAGATCTGTTCGGAAAAAGTGCTGACCAGTCTCAGCACTTCAAGTTTCTTGTTAAGCGTTGCGCAAAGATCGGTATTATTAACGGCAATTCCCGCCTGAGAAGCAATAATTTCCATGCGGTTAAAATCGAGAACCGAAAATAGCGGCATGGTTTCGTCACGCTCGACCAGAAGAACGCCTATCGTTTTACCTGAAATGCCCAGCGGCGCGGCCATGAGTGTATGGATCCTGCTGCATGCGGAATGAAGGTCTGCAGCAGGTTTTGCTGCACCGAACTCGATGACAATCGGCTTACCGGAAAAAAAAACCCACTGTGCAATAGAACACCGGGCGGCCTCGGCATCGGCAGAAGTGCGGTATAATAACGTCAGCCCCCGCTGCCTCGCGTATACAAGTTCTTCCCCGTTCCCTCCGCGCAGATATATGGCCCCGCTCGGCGCTCCGGTCATTTCAAGTCCGTACCGGAAAATCACATCAAGCAGCGCATCCATATTGTTGGATGCTGCAAGTTTTGAAGTAATAGTATAGAGGGAAATAATCTCTGAAAGAATGACGTTTTCCTTCGAAAGACGGGATGTTTCAAATGCTTTGCGTATTTTCTGTGTAAGGACAGAAAGATGGAGTGGTTTTAAAAGATAGTCAAAAGCGCCATCCTGCAACGCCCTTATCGCGCTGGTCATGTCGGGATTGCCGGTAGTAATGATAACCGGCGTTGAAGAACCGTTTTTTTTAAGGTTTTCTAAAAAATCAAGCCCGTCCATGACCGGCATACGGAGATCGGCGACAACGACATCGGGTTTAATCTCAGCAAAATGTTCAAGAGCCTCCTGTCCGTCGGAGGCAACCACCGCAAGAATTCCTTCGCCGGACAAATACTGCGATATGGCCGAACAAAGCAGAGGATCATCGTCAACAATCAGAACCCTGCACTCTTCCTTTCGATTAATCAATCATCCGCCCCCTCAGGAAACAACAGGTGTTTTTTGTAAAGCGATAGAAAGTTAAGTGCTGTGCTCATCGCTCATGTATAGCATTCTTTTCTCTGGATAAAAACTCCTTTTCCGAAAGCTGGCAGGACGCTTTTCAACTTTCGGCTGATCTGCATGTAATGGAATGGGGAATTGCTCCGCCCTTATCTTGGAGATAAGTATACCATTAAAACCATTTGAAATTCACGCTTAACTTGTAGATCGGCGCGAGTACGTGGTCGAGGTAGGCGAAATCAAAACCTGCGTGATTATGGAAGAGGCATAAACCGCCTCCGAAGCTTTTCGACCCTTGTTGAATGCCCATCCTGAAGGAGATGGCGTTCATGATAGTATATTCAAATCCGCCGCGCCCCCCGGAAAAGAACATGAGGGGATTCGTCGCAACTCTTTTAAAAACAGGCGATTCCACATCGTTGGTTCCATCAAGTGATTCCGAACCATACTGATTGATACCTTCGTTGGAAAAAAGATCGGGTGAGAGATAGCTAATGCTCAGTCTTCCATAAATGTACTGGATTTCCTGCTGCCAGCCGAGACCGAGACGCATATGCGGATAGGCGTATTCCTTATACGTCGAACTCCAGTGGGTTAAACTCGTGGTCAGGTTTTCTACAACCAGTCCGGCGGCGGCAACGGACCCTATTTCCCTGAATAAACAGGAAATATTGACACCCGCATCAGCACCGATCCCGTAACTGGTCCACCCTATCAGATTTCGTCTTTCAGTGTTTATCGCGGCTCCTGCACTCAATACATATTGATTTCCGAACTGTAAAACCTTCCGGCCGTAACTGATACGGAAAAAAAAGTCACTGCTTGTCTTTAACGGCACGTTTACGGGAACAATCGTGTCATCATGGAACTCAATGCCTGGAACTAAAATGTAGCTTGCTGAAACCCCGATAGAGGAAAAGTTATCAACCGGACCGATATAGGATAATGCTGAGGTGCTGTAGCTATTTTGAAAATACCCGGCGTAGGCGAGTGCTATCTCTCTTATTGAGTCGGCTGGAAGGCTTGCAGGATTACTGAGCGGCAAGGCGCTGCGGGTAACCGTCATGTCCGATCCTGCCATTGCAGCTGATTTCGGCAGAAGAAACACCTCCCTGTTCTGGTCTGCATAGTAATTGCCGTTTATCCCTGCGGCGGAAAGCGAACCGTAAAGGCATAACGTAAAAAATAAAACCAACCCTTCACTATTTCTCATATAGCACCCTTGTTCTTTATTAGACACCAGTATCTGACAATAAAAATAATTCACTCTATTGTATGGAAGGTACAATTGCATATCCTTTAAAGCTAAAACTTATCCCTTGATTATTACGCTAATAGAAAGGAAATAGTGTGTCTTCCGCCATCGAAGCCCACAAAAAAAACAGCCACAATCTCCCGCGGCTGTTTTAAAACATTTTTTCAAGATTGCTTACGAAGTCAGCGTGACCATTACCGCTTGATCGTGGGTGCATAGCCGGCCGTTTTCCACCAGTTACCTGAATCCTTCAAATCCTGAACTTCAGACCGGTTTTAATTTCAATGCCTTTACTCGTGGAAAAAAAATCATCTCCAGGGTCATTTTTTATGATCTTAACCAGGCCTTTATTATACACGAACTCCACGAAAGGAATCACTTTCTGCAGACTGAGTTCCACCCCTACGCCCAAATCAAAACCGAAGTCAACTCCATTCATGTGGCTTTTCCAGTCCTCTTCAACCGTTGGGGATCCGGTCTCTTCTTTTTTGCTTTTTGCAGATAGAAGAATACCGAAATTCAGGCCGGCGAGCATATAGGGATCTACCTTGGGAATGCCCGGATATTTTAATCTGGCATGAACAGGTATTGCAAGATAGCTTAACTTCAGCCAAGATTTATATGAGTATGCAATCGTTTGACCGGTATAAGGGTCGTAGTCTGTTCCACTTTCTTCATAATAAGCGCCGCGCATTGAAAAAACAACACCCGGTTCAATTGAAAAAACCTTTGCCACCGGAATATCCAGCAAACCGCCGGCAACCATGCCTGTCCTGCTGTCAGGCTCATATGAGCCCCCTACGCTTTCACTGGTTTCATGGTATTTGAACATGCTGAGTCCAACGGTTATTCCCGGCTGCACTTTTACCTGTGCGAAGAGCCCTACCGAAAAGAGCAAAAGCGCACCTGCTGTTAAACGAAGTAACCGCTTGTCCATCAGCTGCTCCTTTCAGGGAAATAAAGCAATAAAAAAGTAGCTTTATTATAGAAAGATTTTTTAAAATATATCAGCATTATTGTCAACGCAATCGTTATCCAGCAGAAAAAAGAAGCCCCCCGCTTCTTCCGAAACAGAGGGCTTTAAATTAAACCTGGCAGTGACCTACTCTCCCGCGCAGTTGCCCACGCAGTACCATCGGCGCGGCAGGGCTTAACTTCCGTGTTCGGGATGGGAACGGGTGTTTCCCCTGCGCTATAACCACCAGGAAAAGTTTAGACATATCTGCTGTTAATGAAGCACATAGACCCGAAAGGTAAGTAAAAAAAGTTTCAAGCCGCACGGATTATTAGTATCACTCGACTCAATCCCTTACGGGACTTACATCTGTGACCTATCGACCTTGTAGTCTTCAAGGATCCTTGAGGGGGGATAAACCCCACGCGATATCTATTCTTGAGGGCGGCTTCCCACTTAGATGCATTCAGCGGTTATCCGTTCCGTACATGGCCACCCAGCGATGCTCCTGGCGGAACAACTGGTACACCAGAGGTACGCCCGTTCCGGTCCTCTCGTACTAGGAACAGCTCCTCTCAAATATCGTACGCCCACAGTATATAGGGACCGAACTGTCTCACGACGTTCTGAACCCAGCTCACGTACCGCTTTAATTGGCGAACAGCCAAACCCTTGGGACCTTCTTCAGCCCCAGGATGCGATGAGCCGACATCGAGGTGCCAAACCGCGCCGTCGCTGTGAACGCTCGGGCGCGATAAGCCTGTTATCCCCAGAGTACCTTTTATCCATTGAGCGACGGCAGTTCCATTTCCAACCGCCGGATCACTAAGCCCTGCTTTCGCATCTGCTCGACTTGTTTGTCTCGCAGTTAAGCTCCCTTATGCCTTTGCACTCGAAGCATGATTACCGACCATGCTGAGGGACCCATTGCGTGCCTCCGTTACTGTTTGGGAGGCGACCGCCCCAGTCAAACTGGCCCCCTGGCATTGTTCCTGCGCCCGATAGAGGGCGTTAGGTTAGAATTTCAACTGAATAAGGGTGGTATGTCACGGTTGGCTCCATAAGAGCTGGCGCCCTTACTTCAAAGCCTCCCACCTATCCTGCACGTACGCAACCGAAACCCAGTGCCAAGTTGCAGTAAAGGTTCATGGGGTCTTTCCGTATAGCTGCGGG
>CAISVC010000407.1 GCA_903888815.1 uncultured Fibrobacterota bacterium | reverse complement strand
TTAATGCTTTCGTAGACCGACGCTCGGCGCTAGGCCGCGTCAGGATCTTTTACGCCGGGCAGCTTGACATAGCTGTTGAGAACATCAGCGGCTTTTTTAGCGTCCCCGCTCTTTTCGTATGCTTCGGCAAGGGCTTTGTAGGCGGTGGCGCGCAACCCGCCGAGTTCGCCGGTTGTCGCCCGGAGTTTTTCAAGCGCTGCGATCGCCGTATTGTAGTTCTGGGCCTGAATGGCAGAAAGGCCGTATTCGGCCAGGTAATCCGGTGAATTGTCGTCCTTCACCAACCCGTAGTATTTGTATGCATCATCGTATTTTTTCGCGGAGAAAGCAGCTTTTGCAACAACTTTTGCTATACGGGAATCGTTCGGTGATTTTTCAAGATATTTCTTATACGCGCTGATACCGGCGTCGATTTTATTCTGCTGCAGGTAAAGATCACCAAGCGTTTTATACTCGCCTGTTGCCGACGGATTCATCGCAAGCGCCTGTTCGTAAGAAAGCGTCGCCTCCCGCACCTGGCCGCTCTTGGCCTGACACTCGGCCTGGCTGAACATGAGCGTGGTGTTTTTCGCGTCCGCGTCAAGCGCTTTTCCGTACAGCGGGATGGCTTTGGCGCAGTTTCCCGCCGCGCGGTAGAGATCGCCCAGCGCCGCATACATGTTCGCGTCGGCCTCGCCGGCGGCAATGGCGCCGTTCAGGGCGTTGACGCGTTCCTCGGGTTTTCCCACCTTGAGCACCAGTTCAACATACCGTTTGTAAAAACCCTTGAGGCCGGGATCGGCTTTGAGTGCTGCCTGGTAGGCGGCGAGCGATCCGGCATAATCCTTCCGGTCATAAAGCTGCTCGCCCAGGAATTTCTGGGCGCCGGCATCACCGGGACTCAAGGCGGTATACCGCTTCACATAGGTGATGACCTCTTCAGGCTTTTCCAGCTGACCGCTGATCTCGTAGAGGTTTTTAAACACCTCGGGATCCTTCGGCGTCAACAGCGCCAGCTGCTTGTAAATGTTCAGCGCGGTCGGGTAATCCTTTGCCGCGTAGGATGCCTTTCCATAGATATCAAGGAAGGCCACGGTTTTCGTTTCATCACCCGAAACCATGCCGAGATATTTTTTCGCTTCAGCATAATTCTTCGCCTTGTATTCCTGCTCGCCGATGAACTTGGCAAGGGTTACCTCGGAGGGGTTTTTATCTACATATTTTTTATAGGCGCTTATTGCCTGATCCGCCTTTTTCTGCTGCATATAAAGGTCGCCGAGCGCCTTATACTCCTTGTTTGCGGCGGGATTCATTGCGGTTGCCTGTTCGTAGGTGAGAATCGCATCCTGCAGAGCGCCGTTCTTCACCTGACATTCGGCCAATGCGGAGAGCAGGGTAGGATCGCGGGAATCCATCTGGATCGCCTTCTGGTAGTGCGGGATCGCCTTGGGACACAGCCCTTGCGTACGGTAGATATCGGCAAGCGTCCGGTACATGGCGGCATCAGCCTCGTTCGCTTCGATAGCGCCCACGAGAACCTTGGTTTTTTCTTCCTGGACCGGAGAGGAGCTCATGACCAGTTCTGCATATCGCTTGTAAAATCCTTTGGCCTGAGGATTTGCCTTGAGTGCGGTCCGGTACGCGGCGAGCGCGCCGGCGGCATCTTTGCGCTCATACAGCATGTCGCCGAGTGATCGCTGCGCCTGTGCATCCCCGGGTTTGAGGGCCGCATACTTCTTGAGGTACGCGAGGGCCTCATCTTTCTGTCCGGCACCGCTCTGGAGGTCGTAGAGCGTCTGGAACACATCGGGGTTGTCCGGCAGCAGCAGCGCAAGCTGTTTATAAATGGTAAGCGCTTTCGCTTCGTCCTTGGTGTTGTAGCAGGCTTTTCCGAACATGAGGAGGAATGCCGGTGAACGCGCTTCTTCTCCGCCCACCATGCCCAGATACTTCACCGCTTCCGGATAATTTTTCTGGGAAAGCGCCTGCTCGCCCACCAGTTTTGCCAGCGTATTGTCGCTGTTCCGTTCAAGATATTTCTTGTATGAACGCACCGCGGCGTCGGTCTTTTTCTGCTGCATATATAGATCGCCCAGTGCCTTGTATTCGGCGCTGGCGGCAGGGTTCATGGCAATCGCCTGCTCATAGGTCATGGCGGCGGCGGCGCTGTTGTTGCTCTTCAGCTGGCAATCGGCAAGCGCCGAGAGCAGCGCACTGTTTTTCGGATCGAGCTGTGAAGCTTTTTCGTACATTGCGGCGGCTTTAAGATACTGTCCCTGTTTTCTCAAAATATCGCCCCGCCGGGAATACATCGTGACGTCGGCCTCGCCGACATTGATTGCTGCCGAGAGGACCTCGACGATCTGGTCCTCTTTGCCTTCCATTATCACGAGTTCGGCGTACCGCTTGTAAAATCCTTTCGCGCTTGAATCAGCCTTGACGAGCGTGCGATAGGCGGTGAGCGCTCCGGGGCGGTCTTTCCTTTCGTACAGCAGATCGCCGAGTGTACGCTGCGCCAGAGCATCCCCGGGTTTCAGATCCGCATATTTCTTGAGATACAGCAATGCCTCGTCTTTGGTCCCGTTGCGGAGCGTCAACTCATACAGCGTGTTGAACACCTCGGCACTCTGCGGAATCAGGACCGAAAGCTGTTTGTAAATAGGAAGGGCCTTGGCATCGTCGCGTGCCTGATAACAGGCTTTGCCGTACATAAACAGAAACTGAGGTGACCGGGCATCAGCGCCGCCGACCATTCCCAGGTATTTGACCGCTTCCGGGAAATTCTTCTGAGCAAGCGCCTGTTCACCTATGAATTTCGCAATGGTGTTGTCCTGGTTCTTTTCGAGGAATTTCTTATATGACCTGAGTGCGGCATCGGTCTTTTTAAGCTGCATATAGAGGTCACCGAGCGCCTTGTATTCCTTGTTGGCATTCGCATTCATGGCTATCGCCTGTTCGTAGGTCATGGCAGCCTCGTCGGCATTACCGTTCTTTGCCTGACATTCGGCAAGCGACGAGAGCAGCGTCCCGTTCTTCTGGTCGAGCTGGGAGGCTTTTTCGAACATCTGAATCGCTTTCGGGAAATTGCCTGCCTTTTTATAAATCTCGCCGAGCTGTGCGTACATGGCGACATTCGCCTCTCCTGCGGCAATGGCGCCGTTCATCGCCTGCACAAGCTCCTGCGGCGTGCCCTGGGTCTGACCAGCGCTACATACCGTTCATAAAATCCCTTTGCCTGCGGATTCGTTTTGAGAACCGCGCGGTAGGCGGCAAGGCTGCCCGGCAGATCTTTCAGATTGTACAGAAGGTCGCCGAGCGCCAGAAACATCCGGTCGTCCGAAGGCTGGAGCGCCGTGTACCTTTTCAGGCAGTCGGCCGCGGACGGAAGGTCGTTGTTTTTCCGAGCGATTTCATACAGGATCCTGAATGGATCCGGATTCTTCGGGGTCAGCACGACCAGGCGCCTGAAAAGCTCCTCGGTTTTCCGCAGATCGCCGAGTTGATAGGCTGCGGTGCCGTACTGCAGCAGATAATCGGCCTTTCCGGCCTCGTCGCCGCCCACCTTGGCAAGATACGCAACCGCGTCCTTGTAATTTTTCTGATCGAATTCGTAATCGCCCACCAAGCGGGCGATCCTCGAATCGCTTGGCGCTTTGTCAAGATACCGCTTGTAGGCAGCGATGGCCTGGCTCTTTTTCCCCTGTTGCATATAGAGATCTCCGAGCGCCTTCTGCTCGGGAGCACTGCCGGGTTTAAGCGCTGTCGCCTGCTCGTAAGAAACGATCGCTTCGGCCACCTTCCCCGCTCTCGCCTGACAAGCCGCCAACGCCGAAAGCACGTCAAAATTCTGAGGATTGATCTGGAGCGCCCGCTGGTACATTTCCATTGCCTGGGCAAAAGCACCCTGTTTCTGATATATGGCGCCGAGCGTGGAGGAGCTGGTTTCATTGGCTTCACCGGCCCGTTCTGCGGCCGAAAGCGCGTTCACCACTTCCTGGTCCCCGGCCTTGAGGGAAATGACCAGTTCGGCGTATTTCTTGAAAAAACCCTTGATGTTCTGATCGGCTTTGAGCGCCGCGCGGTAGGCGGCGACCGCGCCGCTGAAATCCTTCCGGTCATACAACAGATTGCCGAGATCGCGCTGGGCCCCGGCATCATTGGGCACCAGCTCGACGTATTTGGAAAGGTACCCTACCGCATCGTTTGAATTGCCGAGTCTGGTCGATATTTCGGCAAGGCTTTTCACGATCGACGGATCCCTGGGCGAGAGCACCATGAGATCCTTGAACGTGGCAAGCGCCTCCCGCAGATCGTTCGTGGACATGGCGTATCGTGCATACCGGACGCGCGACGCGACATCGCGCTTATCAAGCGACATGATAGTCTTGTCGGCCTCGGCAAGCATCTGGAGGTCGTTCATCTTCTCGTAGCACAGCGCCAGGTCGAGCCATAGATCCTTGTCGCCCGGCGACTTCTTTACGATCTTTTCCAGCAGCTGGCGAGCACCCTGGAAATTCTTTTCGTTCAAATAGATCCTGGTCAGGATCCGCTGCGGACCCGCGAGCGAAGAGTCGTAATGGAGCGCTGATTCGGCCGCGTCGCGCGCAATATCGAACTGCTTGGACTCCCATGCGGTAAGTGTCATCCCCTCCGCGGCATCCGCGGTGGGCTCCAGCATGAAACTTTTCTGAAAATATTTGAGCGCCTCACCGAATTTGCGGGCTTTAAGGTTATATTGACCGAGAGCAAGCTGGATCTTCGGGTTGTTCGGCTGCAGGCCGACCAGCTTCTCCTGGATAACCTGCGCCTTTTCGGCCTGTCCAATCGCGGCATAGATCTCGGCAAGACGGGCATAGGCTTCAACGTTCTGGGGATCGCGGGCAATCACATTCTCCAGAACCGGAACCGCGCGATCTTTGCTTCCCATGCCGACAAACGCATCGGTAACAAGAAATCTGATATCTTTAATCGTTTACCCCTGCGGATCGGCACTATAGAGAAACTGCAGATGCGTAAGCGCTTCGGGATAATTCTTCTTCTTAAGGCACCAGCGGCCGTACTTTTCGCGGACCGTAAGCGCCTCTTTCGACGCTGCTGTACCGAATTTCCCTGCCGCGATGCTGTACACCTTCATGTACGAATCTTCTTTTTCACCGCTTTTTTCCATGCTTACCGCGTATTGATAGAAATCCATGGCGTTCAGCTGGGACTGGTCTATTCTGCCGTAACTCTCGCTGCACGGCTGGAATTTTTCCTGTTGGAAATAGATCCGCGCAAGATCGAGCACGACCGGCCCGCGGGCGAATTTGGGATCCTGTGCGGCGATCTTGAGGTAGGCGACAGTGGAATCGAGCTGATTCTGCGCCCTGAAGGCGGTGGCAATCATTGCCGCGATTTCGGCGTTTCCGCCGCTGCGCATGGCGACCTTGAGGAGCGCCAGCGCTTTCTGATAATCGTTTGATTTGTAATACAAAAGCCCCAATTCGCGGTTTGCCACTACATTCGAAGGATCGGATTCAACGACGCGTTCAAGCGCCGCTTTGGCCTCGGCAGGTTTTCCCATCGCAATACAGGCACGCGCGTATTCCCAGCTCGCCTCTCCGGTGGCCTTCAGCTCTATGGCCTTTTTCGCCATATCAACCGCAGTCTCCGGTTGCTTCAGATTGTTATAGACTCTGGCACCACCGAGGTACGCCTCATAATTCTTGCCGGAGCGGAGCGAGACCATATAACATGCCAGCGCCTTTTCGTTAAAATCCTGCTTCTCATAGGCAGAACCCAGCTTTGCCCAGATCGCGGCGTCCCGATTGCCCACCGGAAGATTGTCTTCGGCATATTTAATAGCATCAGCATATTTCCCGGATGAGATAAGCCGGTCAAAAGTGTCATCCGCCGCTGCGGCCAGAACAATGACGCCAACCACCAGGAAACCATTTCGGGCAAAACGCTTCACCGCTTGAACATTCATAGAATATCCTCCACAATCTTTTGTATCAAAAACAATTATTTGGGAAAGCCGGTCGTGGTAACAGAGATCAAAATATACAATTTATGATAAAATATATAAAGAGAAAAAGACAAATTTCTTAATTTAGCGTTTTTCCGG
>CAISVC010000406.1 GCA_903888815.1 uncultured Fibrobacterota bacterium | reverse complement strand
TGGAGTCACCGGATACCAACGACACTCTGGAGATGGGGCACACCCAGCATGCAGAATGTCGGTGGGGTCCCCTGTCTGATTGATCAGGCTAACTGCTTGTTAAGCAATGGCGATCCCGGGCAAGGAGGTGAAAACTGGTGCGAGACCGACACGAATTATATGATCCAGGTCGGAGACAATGATGTGCAAAGTTCACCAGGGTGCTATTCGAAGGCGTTTATTCGAAGAGGAAAAACAACAAATCCGCCTGTAGTTATGTATCTGGGCGACTTCTTCGGCTGGCCGACACTTTGGATAGATCCTGCCGCCTTCGTCGGCGTGATTTACAATCGCGCCAGAACCCCGGGATCATCCTCGCGGATTTCGATACGGATCAGCGGAAACGAATTGACGCTTTGGAGCGCGGAAGGCAGAACGCTGGATAACGCAACGCTGATTAATCTAAAGGGCATGGTCATTGCCAGGGGAGAGAAAACATCTTCTGACAAGCAGCATTTCACGGTTTCGTCCCTGCCGCCGGGGATCTATCTCCTCTCCTGGCGGGAATCGAACGTCATGATGGCACGGTTCATTACAATTACCCGATAACCGGATATTTTCGGGCCGCATTTTTAAAAGGCAACTGAATGGAGAACTGCCGTTTTATTAAACACATAACGCCAACTTTCACCTCTGCGGTGGCGATGTGCTTATCTGCTTGTACGGTATTTATTGCATGCAACGGAAAATTTCCGAATGCCCCGGTTACCTATCAGCTGACGGTTCTGGCAGGTACGGGTGGTACGATCACGGCGCCATCGAGTTCTCCGGTGACCGTGAACAAGGACGCTGCGACCACGATAACGGCTTCTCCGAACACGGGGTATATATTTCAGAAATGGACCGTGACCACGGAAAGCGCAACGATAGCATACAAGAACGCGGCGTCGACAATCGTCAGACTTACGGCAGGCAATGACACCGTGCAGGCGGTTTTTGTTCCTGTTCCGTCGGGTCTGAATCCTGTTGATCCGGCGGATCTCGGCCGGCTTGAACCGGGTGTCAATTACAATTACTATACCGGTTCGTGGTCGTCGCTGCCTGATTTTTCCGCTTGTGTACCGGAAGCTTCGGATTCCTGCGGTTCTTTCGACGTCAGTGAAGTGCCGCACCGGTCAACCAACTTCGGCATCGTATTCGGTGGTTATCTGAACATTCCCTATGGCGGTGACTACACGTTTTATGCGAAATCTTCGGATGGGAGCGCTCTTCTCCTGAATGATTCGGTAATTATTGATAATGACGGCATCCATTCGTCACCGAACGAAGCCAGCGCTACCGTCACCCTTGCAGAGGGCAAATACCTGATTTCGGTACAATACTTCGACGCGACCTCGTCTCCCGCGTGCACGGTAAGCTACGCATGTCCGTCAATCGGCATCGATAAAACGACAATTACAAACGGAATTCTGTACCGGCCGTTCACGGGCCCAGTCCCGAAAATCATCATTACCAGTCCCGCCGGAGGGGAAACCTATCATCTCGGGGACTCGCTGCATGTCCGATGGATCTACCGGCACTTTGATGATATGGTGTACTGTGATATTTCCATTGACAACGGCGCCAATTATACCTTGATAAGTCAGTATGCCTTCGCCCATACCGATACCAACGGACACATGGACTGGAAGATCCCGGTGAACGACTCGCTGGTCACCCAACAGGCGCGGATCAGGGTAAGGGATTATCCACCCGGAGGCGATTTATGCGTATCGAACGCGTTTTCAATTGATTCTAATTGATTCTGCGGCGCTGCACAAGAAATGAAATCCGGAAGAGTGATAATGACGTTTGGAATTCAAGTGATGGCATACATTGGACGCAGGTCATCGATGCCGCTGAGTTTTCAGCGAGATCAGGATTTTCTTCCGTTGTCTTTGATAGTACGATTTGGGTAATCGGAAGCGGAGGTGGTATGACACCTGATGTTTGGTATTTAAAATAAATCCCCGTGATATGGAAAAGTCTCCTCTGTCATGTGTGAACTTATGGTATTGTGGCTAATTTGGTCAAGTTTTCATATCCTACCCTATCCTACCCCGGAGGTAAAATAGTAAATTTATTCAGTTCTTTCTTTTTAATAATATCTTTTCCCTCCTTGATCGCCCACGATACTGCCGGCCCGCTTATCCCGAGATAGTTCGCGACCTTTGACACCGGGAATTGCAGCACCCGGCAGCTTATAAAAGCAATTTTTTTCCTGCATGCCGAAGCAACGGAAGAACGACTCCGATTTTTCAGGTTCTCAAGCGAAACACCGCAATCATTCGCAATAACCGGGGTCGGACCTGCATAACTTTTTGAAATATCATATAGATAGCTATTAAAAATAGCCGTTTTTTCCTCTTAAATCCCTCTTTTCCCCCTCATTTTAGTTTATCGAACCCATTCCTTTGCGTGGGAATTTATTTTCCCTCTCCATGTCTCCGCACTACAATCCCCTCCACCCGCTCCCTTCGTTCCTTTCTGGCGTCCTTACGCCTGCAGCGTACAACAAATGGCTGACCTCCCGGTCACGTAAGCAAAATCGTTTGCTTCCTTAGAGGCCTTTTATGGACAACTGTGTTGTACGTTAAAGGCCGCAAACCCTATGCCTTTACCGCCTCCAAAGCGATGTATAGAAGCTTGATCCATGACGCGGTAATGCGCAACGGGCAGACAGACCCGTACACCTAGGCCTGCAAGGAAATAATAGCCTAAAGGCCTGTATGGAAATAATGGCATTATTTACTTCAGGCATTATTTCCGGCAGGTAAGGTCCTGACTCTCCTCCGCACCGTGAGCAATCAGGTGCAGAGGCTTTTTTGTCTCATTCGATTATTGACAAGACAACCTAAAGGTTGTATATTGCATCAATGACAGGCAAGGATATGGTCAGGCTGCTCAGAGAAAACGGCTGGGCAGTGGACAGGATTTCTGGAAGTCATCACATCATGGTCAAGGTGGGAAAGCGTGCAGTGCCGGTTCCCGTGCATGGCAAGAAAGACCTTCCCCGGGGACTTGTCGCTGCCATTCTCAGACAGGCGGAAATAAAAAGATAGGGGGTTTTGTCATGTATTACTATGCGAAGATAGTCAAAGAAGACGGTGCGTATCTGGTTTCGTTTCCCGATGCTCCGAACGTCAACACTTACGGCGATACGCTCGAAGGAGCGTTGGAAAATGCACGCGAGGCGCTCAATGGCGCTCTGGAATCGGATTTTGAGCGGGGGTATACGCTGCCCGACGCTGTTGCACGGCAGGGCCGGAATATGCACCCGGTCGAAATCGCGCCTCACATCGAAATCGCCTACCAGCTTCGCCGGTTACGGAGGGGGCATTCTCAAAAGGAAATCGCCGGGAAGCTCGGCATTTCCGCGCAGGCGTACCAGAAGCTTGAAAACCCGCGTAAGTGCAACCCGACCGTAAAGACGCTGGAAAAAATCGGAAACGCGCTGAACAAAAAGCTGGAAGTGAGATTTGTGTAATGGAAGAAAATTCCATCCGTTGGTACCTGAGGCCTGCCCCCTCTTACTGTACCATTGTTGAAGAGAGTTTTTCTTGGTTGTTTTTTACCACTGTTTCAGATATTGAGCAGGAGGCAGGCGTCCCAGGGAACTGTGCGGCCTGACCTCGTTGGGGGGCTCGAAGACAGTTATGAAACCAGTTATAGTGTTTTTCCTTGTTTTTTATGCAGACCTTTTATATCTTTTTTTGCGCGTGGTTGTTTACTCCCGAATGGTGCGCACAGGAGTACCTCTTCTTTTTCACCGGATGACGGAGAAACAATGAAAACCTTTTTAAGATTATTTTTCCCCCTTGTATTAATCGGCGGCGTTACCAACGGGGCCTTGGCGCAGAAACAATTGACCGGTGAAATCTCCGGAAACTACCAGGCAGGCGAATACCTCATTTCGGGGGATGTTGTGGTCATTCCCAAAACAACGCTCTCGTTTGCCCCCGGGAGCGTGCTGCGATTCGAGAACTATGCCGGGATCACGGTGCAGGGCAGATTCGTCTGCAATGGTACCCCTCAACAACCCGTCGTTTTCACCTCTGCCCACGACGTGCCGCACACCAAGACCATGCCCGACGCGTACGACTGGAATGGAATAAAAGTCACGTTTGAGGCCGACAGTATTTCGCTCGAACATTGTACCATTGCCTACAGCACCTTCGGGCTCAATATCGAATCAAACGCTACGCAGGTATCGTTAAAAAACATTGCCTTCATTCACAACGGTTCGGCATCTCTTACGAGAGGGAAGAAGTTGATACCTGTGCAGGAAACCACGCCTGTCTCATTCAATTGGCCGGAAATGACGACTGTTACAGCGGAAGCGGGCGGGCAGGGCGAGCGTTTGGCCGACAGCGGCAAACAGGAGGGTAAGCATACAGAACCGTCTCTCAGCCCAGTCGGCGCGGACAAAGCTTATAAATACAGCCATGGCCGCCGGGTGCGCAGGATAACCTTCGGTGTTCTGGCGGCAGGGAGCGGGGTTGCAGGGGCCGTTTTCCAGCTTCGGGCCGCTTCCCGTTACGATGATTATAAGGCCGACCGCAGCTACGACTTCGCCAGCCACGACGCGGACTGGCAATCGGTCAGGAATGCTGAAAAAATGCGAAATGTTTTTTATGTGTTCGCCGGTGTATGCGCAGCGGCGTTTTCCATTTCCATCCCATTTTGAAGGTCTGGGGAAAATATGAAACTGGCAGCATGCAAATTCCGGAAGACGGCCCTATGGCCGGCGTACCTGACGCTGTGCGGAGTTGTTTTATTCGTCGGATGTTCGAAGTATGAGAGAGACAACCCTTTTGACGCACATGGGACGAACTGGTCTCCGTGGACAGCACGTAACAGCGGATTGCCGCCGGCCATTCATGTCTGGTCTTTTGCAGTGAATGGTACGAACCTCTTTGCAGGAACGTATGACTACGGTGTTTACCTCTCCGCGGACAACGGAGCGAGCTGGACTCCGGTCAATAACGGATTGCCGAGCACTACCGTCTATGCGCTTATGATGAATGGGACGAATCTCTTTGCCGGAACATATGGCGACGGTATCTACCTCTCTACGAACAACGGCACGACCTGGACCCAGGTCGATTCGGGATTGACGGATCTGTACATCTATGCACTGGCGGCGAGCGGCACAAACATCTTTGCCGGAACGCATTATGACGGTATTTTCCGTTCCACTGACAACGGCACGATGTGGACCGCGGTCAATAACGGGTTGACGACGACAGAAGTCATGTCTCTTGCTGTGAACGGCACGAACCTCTTTGCCGGAACGTACGGCGGCGGCGTGTTCCTCTCAACGAACAACGGCGCAAGTTGGACCGAGGCCAATAATGGATTGACTGATTATTACGTTTATTCCCTGGCGGCGAGCGGCACGAACGTCTTTGCCGGGACCAACGGCAGCGGCGTGTTCCTCTCAACGAACAACGGCGCAAGTTGGATTGCGGTAGATAACGGGTTGACAAACTTGACCGTCAATGCGCTTGAGGTGCGCGGAACAGACCTCTTTGCCGGAACTGACGGCGGCGTGTTCCTTTCAACGGACAACGGCGCGAGTTGGACTCCGGCTGATAACGGATTAACTGACAGTACGGTCCTCTCCCTAAAAGTGAGCGGAACGAATCTTTTTGCCGGGACGTCCAGCGGAGTATTCAGGACTCCCTTGCCGTGATCACTGTCCCCCTGCTCATGCCGTCTCCTTTCGGTGGATAAGAATCTCGAAAGAGGTTATTCCGTGACCGGCCTAAGGGCCTCTAAGGAAGCAAACGATTTTGCTTACGTGACCGGCAAAGAAGAGAAGGTCAACATCGAAGACACGGACTTTTACCGTGAAATGGAAGTGAACCGCTCCGGGAACCTTCTTGAAGGGGCGCGGCTTAGGGCCGGGCTTTCTCAGAAACAGCTTGCCGAGGCCGCAGGAATCCGGCAGACGATGGTGAGCGAATACGAGAACGGACGGCGGCAGATCACCAAAGCAATGGCCGGACGGTTCGCAAAGGTGCTTAAAGTAAAACCCGAACGTTTAATGTAATGAATACTCACCGGACGAGAAAAAAAGACGCTCTGCGGGTGCATGAGATGGTCGTGAACCTCGGAAAGATCGTACTCGTGACGCTCTTTTTTGATTCCGAAAAACGTCCTGTCATTGAGGCAAGCTTTATACTTCCGGCAGACAGCTATCAGGAAAGGATGAAAACCGTCGAATCCGTGATAGGGGCGATCAGATTATTATAGTTCGTTTCCTGTTTGCTTCGCATACAATCGGTATAACCGGTGCGTACTTTTTTAAAAGGTTTGCTATTTTTTAACCCTTTTTTCAATTTTTTTCCGTATTTTTTCATAAGAAGGAGGAGGGCCTGTTCGCACCTGTTTCCCATCAATAAATAACGCATCGGAAATCCCCCACTCGCAAAACGCCGCTCTTTCAAAGGTAGGTATCTCCTGAAATTCAACCGCTTCACCAAACTCCTGTGAGGCCCGTTTTGCTCTTTCATGTACGATATTCTGCGCCGGGCACCACCCATTTATAAATGACGTTACCGTCACCTTTCCATTTGTTTTTTTGGGCCTCTTTTTTCCGCGTATCCAGCGAGGAGGAACGGCATCTTCCTTAAAAGGTTTCCATAACAACACTGCCATGCCGTTCTTGTCTGTCTTTTTATATCCCTGTTTTTTAAACCAGGAGGCTTTCATCCAAAAGGGGAGGGATATTCCCCACGCCGCCACCCCTTTTTGGTTCATTGATTTAATATCATTCTCCGCAGCCCGCAGAAGCGCCTTCCCAATTCCTTTTTTCTGGTGATTTCCAATGCCTTTTTTGTGACCATGTACCCAGATGCAATGAATGAAATA
>CAISVC010000405.1 GCA_903888815.1 uncultured Fibrobacterota bacterium | reverse complement strand
GGCGGGCAGGATGTGACCTCCATTCAAGCCAACAGCTACATTTACTTTTCAAATATGGATTTCGGCACCAGCGGCATCCAGTGCTTTGAGGCGCGGATCGCAAGTTACGGCAACGGCGGTTTCATTGAACTGCGGCTCGAATCTCAGACCGGCACGCTTATCGGCACCTGCGAAATCCTGCCGCCGACCGGCGGCTGGCAGATCTGGACAAACAAGGCGTGCGAGGTCACCGGTGCAACCGGCGTCCATACTCTCTACCTGGTATTTGTCGGCGGTGTGGGCGGTTATAAAATCCCCAATCTGTTCAGCGTGAACTGGTTCCGGTTCTATGGAACACCGACCTTTACCACGACCAACTGGAGGTCGTCCACAACTTCGGCAAAAGGCGTATGGAATACGCCGATTACGCTTTCCGCTGCTTCAGGCTCGACCCCGGTCATCACAATCACTCCCGGAACACAGTACCAGCGCATGGACGGCTGGGGCGGAGCGTTCAATGAGAACGGGTACCATTGCATCAGCTCCCTTTCGGCCGGCGCGCGTGCAGTAGTCATGCGGGCGCTGTACGATCCGAACAATATCAACGGCTGCAGGTTCAACACGGGCCGGGTCCCGGTCGGCATGAGCGATTTCACGGTCAACCGGGTTTACAGCCTCGACGAAACAGCCGGCGATACCAACCTGACGAACTTTTCCCTCGCCAACGATTCCCTCATGAATATTCCCTTTGTCAAAGCGGCGCAGGTCGCCAATCCGAACCTCATGATATACGCCTCGCCCTGGACGCCGCCGGGCTGGATGAAAACGAACAACAACTGGCAGTGCACCGGCACACCGACATTAATTCAGAATCCGTCGATATTCAGGTCCTATGCAATGTATTTCCGCAAATTCCTAACGGGCTGGAGGAACGCGGGAATCCCGATCAATATCGTTTACCCGCAGAATGAACCCTCGTATTGCGCCACTGGCGGTGGCCATCCTTCCTGCGCCTGGAGCGGTACCCAAATAAAAGACTGGGTCCGCGACTACCTGTATCCGAATTTTCTTGCCGACACCCTGGGTCCTGTCCGCAACGGCACCCAGATCTGGAACGGCACATGGAATATCACTGATTTCGCAAACCACCTGGCGCCCATGTTCAACGACGCAGCGGCCCGCACCTCGTTTCAGGGGATCGGAGTCCAGAGGGATGGGGAGGGTGATAATAACAGCGCGTACCAGAACAGCTACTATGCCTCACTGCATTACCACAGCATGGAGACCGAAACCAACTGCTGGGGAGGCCAGAACAGCTGGACTGACGCCATGAACACGTGGAAGGAGATCTACGACCACATGACCACGTTCAATCAGAATTACAACATGTGGAACATGATCCTCGACGCCAATTACAATTACGTTTCGTGGATGCCGCGGGCTCAGAATTCCCAGATCACGATCACCCCGGCATCACAGACGGTCACGTATAATCCTGAATTTTATATAATGATGCACTTCAGCCGCTATGTCCGGGTGGGAGCCGTTCGCATAGCTGCCACGAGCACGAGCACCAGCCTGCGTACCCTTGCTTTCAAAAATCCGGACGGGACCATAATTGTAGAGGTTCAGAATACCGGCACCGGAGCGGTCTCTCCGCTCATACGCGTAGGGTCTCAGGAGTTTACACCTGCTGCGCTGGCTGCTTCATCGGTGAATACTTTCAATATCGGCGGTACCGAGCCCGCCAGCAACTGGAATCCCTCTCAACCGACCAACGTTGAGTACAGGCTTCCCGTGATGACCGTTCTGGCGTCAGCAGGGCCCCTGGGAGTTTACGACATCAAGGGACGCCTCATCAAGGTCCTCGACCGCACATCTGTAAAAGCGAAGGTGGGCGGCCCACTGTGGGACCGGAACGATGCGAGCGGCAGGAAAGCGGCCCCGGGTCTGTATATCATAATGAACCGGGCGGGTGATATTGTCGTCCAGAAAGTGATGTGTCAATAGCCAGCTACCTGCAGAATGAGAGTCTTTTGCAGCGGGGAATATGAATAAGGTAGGAAAGCGTACCGGAATCAACCGCTGTTTTTGCATTCTGCTTATGGCCGCAAGCGGCATCAGTGTTTCGGTAAGCGCTCAAACCGCAACATGGCGGAGTACGACAAATGCGAATCAATGGGTCGATAACGGGACCCTGTCCTCAACCGAGTGGACACCAACGGCAAATTATATAGAGGTTTTCCCCGATACGCTCTATCAAACCATCGTCGGGTTCGGCGGATGTTTCAGTGAAAAAGGCTGGGATCCGATAGTAAAGCTGGATGCCCTACAGCGGGATTCGGTGATGCGTTCCCTGTTCGATACGTCGGGCTGCAATTTCAATAACTGCAGAATGCCGATCGGTGCCAGCGATTTTGCCGAAAACCTGAGCTATTACTCGCTCAACGACAGCAGCGGCGACTATGACATGAGCGCCTTCAATCTCAGCCGCGATTCGCTCAGGATAATTCCGTTCGTCAAAGCTGCCATGGTTTACCAGCCGAATCTGGAGGTGTGGGCTTCGCCGTGGTGTCCGCCGCAGTGGATGAAAACGGACGGACACTATTACGGAAGCGGCACCCTGAAGCAGGACACGCAGACGCTTCGCGCATACACTCTCTACCTCGAAAAAGCCGTTAAGGCGTTCAGGGCAAAGGGGATCAATATAACCGCGCTCGCGGCACAGAATGAGCCGACCCAGGGGAACGGACAGTCCTGGCCAGGTTGCGTATGGAGTACCACGCAGTATGCGAACTTTTACAAGAATTATCTGATACCGCGGTTCAAGAGAGACACTGTTGATGTCAAGCTGATGTGGGGAACCTTCTGCTGCGGGACGTACTCGGATTGGATCCAGACCCCTATGCTCGATACGGCCATTCTGAACAATATATCCATTTTCGGCCTGCAGCACACCGTATCCGGCTGGACGCCGCAGGCCTACGCAGCCTATCCGGGAAAACAGATCTTCGAAACGGAGACCGACTGCTGCCATAACAATGACTGGAACGGGGGCATCATCGAATTCGATCTGCTGGCGACATTCCTGAACGCGGGGGCGGTCCAGTACAGTGAATGGAACATGGTGCTCGATAAGTCGGGCCTGAGCGGATGGAGCTGGAAACAATCGTCGATGATCACCATTGACACCTCAGCAAAAACGGTAACCTATACTCCGGCATTCTATGGCGTCAAGCATTGGACCCATTACATCAAGCTCAACGCACGCAGGATAAAGCTGGTCAACAGCAACAGCTCCTTGAGCGGTGGAACCTCTGCCTACCTCAATCCGGACGGCACGATCGTCCTCCTTGCAGGTAACGAAGCGACCTCTCCCTATGAGCTTTCGATCAAGTCCGGGAACAGGGTCTTCACGGCAACGCTTCCGGCGACCTCGTTCAATACCTTCGTCATCAGTTCGCAGGTATCCGTTTTTAACAGCGGGACAGACGGGCAAGCCTGGGCATTGGTCAGCGGGGTACGCCTGCACAATGCGACCCTGATTTTCACGATAAATGACAAAATCCATATCGACGGAATCGAATTCGCGCTCAAGGATCTGAAAGGCAGGACGATCTGGTCAGGGAGTCGAAGTGCTGCCGACATGCATCGGGGAGCGTTGCAGATTCCGATAAAGACAAGAACCGGCAGACTACCTTCCGGCTGCTACCTGCTCGAGGTAAAAATCAGGAGCGCCGGTGCTACAATGAAAGGTGCAGCCAAGCCGGCAGTAATTATTTGATATACCAAATACCTATATTTACGATGAGGGAAAAAGAAGCCTGAACAAAAGCTCATGTTCTCAAAAAGGAGGAATTTTTATGAAACGTTATTGGAGGTTTGCCGTTGCGGTTCCTTTTGCAGCACTATTGATGACCTGTAACAAGAACCCGACTTCCCCTCCCACCCACAAAGGGCCGTCTATCGCGATGGTAAATATTACGGGAGGAACCTTTGTCATGGGGTCCACCGACACTGCCAATTTTTCCATGTCAATCCCGACTCGCACGGTGACTGTCAGTTCATTTTCAATGTCTCAAACATTGATAACCCAGGGATTGTACGACACGGTGATGGACACGAATCCCTCCCATTGGCAGTACGGTAGCAATTATCCCGTCGAACAGTTTACCTGGTGTGAGGCGGTATTGTTTTGTAATAAGTTGAGCAAGCTGGTCGGTTTGGATACCGTTTATTTATATGATACAGTAAACATTTATAACCAGATGGATACGGTTATAATTGATTATTCAAAAAACGGCTATCGGATGCCGACCGAGGCTGAGTGGGAATATGCCTATCGCGCCGGAACAACGACCGATTTCTACTGGGGCAGGAATTATCCTCCGGTCACTCATGAGGACACCATGGCCGTAAACAGCAATGCGGTTTGGTTCATGACCGACTCCCTCAGCACAGCTCCTGTAGCAACGAGGCCGCCGAATCCGTGGGGCTTGTATGATATGGCCGGGAATTTATTTACATGGTGCAACGATTGGTATTGCGATGATTACAGCGGGATACTGACGCAAACAACCAATCCAGAGGGAGCAACCTCATCTCCTGGAGGGGCGCACGTGTGTCGGGGCGGCTCATGGGGATATTTCAACTGCGGCTACATCGAGACCGCTATACTCACAGCACCGTTCCGCTGGAATATGTATATGTATACCAATGGCTGGATGGTCGGGCTTCGGGTGGTTCGCGGTACCCATTAACGGAAAAGAAATCGGGGGATAAGTTGCAGATAACATGCGCGAAAGTGTAATCTACATATAAAAAAGGAGGGGATTATGATTTTTTCCAAAAGCAAAAGAGTGTCTCTCATGCTGTGTGTCGCCGGGATCGTGGTTGGCGGGTTCAGCCAGAGCACGGTGACGTTCAACGTCAGCGGTGCGACCGATACTGTCGCCAAGGAGATGTTCGGGGTACTCATGGAAAGGCTGGGGAGACAATGGGGGAATGGTACTAATGGCGGCATTTATGTCGGCACCGGCTCGGC
>CAISVC010000404.1 GCA_903888815.1 uncultured Fibrobacterota bacterium | reverse complement strand
GGCCGCGAACCTTGCGATAACCTTTGTCCTTGACGGAAAGAAAACAATCCTTGTTGACGCCGACTTGCGCCGTTCGCAGATGCACAATCTTTTTTCACTTCCCAAAGAAAGCGGCATTACCGATTATCTCCTCGGCACAAAAACCGCGGACCAGATAATGAAAAAATGCGGTTTCGAAAATTTATTCATCATTACCTCGGGAGAGCGGCCCCACAATCCTTCGGAGCTTGTCGGCACCTACCGGTTTGATCTTCTTGTCAAGGAACTGAAAGAACGGGCCGAGATCATCATTTTCGACACTCCGGCGCTGCTGCCGGTGAGCGATGCCATCATCATGGCGCCGAAAATGGACGGGTGCGTCATGGTGTTCCGGACCTCATGGACGCCGCTTAAGGCCGCAAAACAGGCTAAATTTCAGATCTCCCGCATGGGGTGCCGTATTCTGGGCGGCATCTTCAACGGCGTCACCCTGTCGCGCAGCTATTACCCGTACTACTACGGCTATTACGGCTACTATTCCTATACCAAATACAGCTATGAGGAGGAAGCGAAAAAGAGATTTTCGATGAGGGAATTCGGGCTGCATGCGGAAAACGCATTCAAGCGCGGTGTGCGGTCGCTGCGGTATTCGTTTCCAAAGTATTTTGCGGAAGGCGGAAACCTTGTCCGACAGCTTATCCGGAAAAAAACTTTCTGGGTTCTGCTCTTTATCCTTTGCGGCCTGACGGGTCTTGAGTTCTGGTTTCGAATCCGCCCCGTGCCCCAGGCAGCCGACGAAGGGGGTATCGTGTATCTTGGCATCGCCGGAGGGGGTGAGGCAAAAACAGGTGTACGCGCCGGTGCGTATCAATCATCGGTGAAAAAGGTGCAGGAAAATTCAACATCCGCATCCGTACAGCCGATAGGAGGAGCGGGAAATACTGTTGCGGATACTGTGTCTGCGGCTTTAGCTGCCGGAGCACTGCCGGCCGCTCAACAGCAGCCTGCTATAGGGGAAAGCCTTTCCCGCTGGTTTGATGCGCGCAAAGCCGGGAAGATAGAGGGATATCTCTCGTTTTACGATACGGCCGGGTTCAAATTTCCGGGCGGCGGTTTTTCCGAGTGGCGCGAACAGGCGCGCACAGTTTTTACGAATAATAAAAAAGCCGTGCTTATTCTGGAGAAGATGGAGCCGGAAACAGCGCGATCTCCTCTATATATCGAAACCACAACACGGCTGCTCATGATCAGCGGTTCTGATAGCGCACGGATGATGAATACCATGATCTGGAAAAACGGCCCCAACGGCTGGAAAATCATGGGAGAAAAGGAAAAACGGATTGAATAGAGCAAGAAAAGAGGAACGCATGGCTTTAAAAAAACAACCACGTTTCGTTACCGCGATCGTTTATGTTCTTCTCCTTGCCGGCATTGCCTGGCAGGCAAAAGCGGTAGCCCAGTTGTTCGGGCCGGGCGGCAGGTTCCCCCAAGTCCGCTCCCACCGGGTAAGCGTTTCTGGTGAGGTGAGGCGTCCCGGTGTTTACCGTGTTCCTGAAGGGACTACGCACTTCGAAATCCTGAAAACAGCGGGCGTACGGCCCACGTCGGATCTGTCCGGCATAAATCTCATGAGCGCGGTAGACCAGAGCCGCGATATCAATGTCGGAAGCCGCGAACAGCCGGTTGCATTGAAAACGCAGCCGATCAGCGTGAGGCTCGAATTTTTTTACGGCGAAGTGGAGGTGACCGCAAAGGACGGCCGGACGCTCCCGACGAAGGAGGGAATGGTGTTAAACGACGGCGACGGCATTCAAACCGAATCGTCAACGCAGGCGGAATTTTCCGTCGGTTCGTTTTCGCGGGTGGACGTCGATAACTTTTCTGAATTGACATTTGATAATATGGGAGGCAGGGAAGGCGACCGGACCGTTGTGTCGATGTTTCAAAAGGCCGGTTCCTGCTGGTATCGGGTTGCTTATGCCGAAAAGGCCGAACGCTACCGGATACTTACGCCGGCAGTGACCATTACCGTAGGAGGCAAGGGCGCCGATTTCCTTGTTGACATCAGGGCCGACCAGCTCTCTATCGACCTCATCGAAGGTCTTCTTCTGGTTGAAAAGAACGGCGGAGGCGAATCGGTCAATCTGATTTCGGGTCAGACGGCCAGTATCTATAAAGATGCCCGTCCGTTCCAGATTACCCGCCTGGCTCATGATATCAGCGCCTCCGAGCGTTTTGCCCAGCTCCTGCAGGGGAAAAAGGCCATGACGGCAAAAAATCTCCCGTTCAATTTTCTTTTTTGCGGAACGCCGGCCGTGTTTTTCATGACAAGCGTTTATTTTGACAGGGGAATAGTGTACACCATACATATTCCGCCGCGGCTTTTTATCGGGCAGTTTGCGGAAGGGATGGCAACGTTCGATGAGGCGTATCTGCACGGCGGACCGGTCTTTGTCAATTCCCTGCTCGAACGGATCATGAACGTGCGCCTCTCACGGTACTGCATTTTTACAAAAGATAATATTATCAAAACTGCCGATATCCTGGGCGGAATTACGGCGACGATCGACGCCAAAGCAGCTGCGCAGTTCGGCACTACCGCCGGCCCGCACCGGTTTTCGAGCCGTGAACTGGTGAGCTATCTTAACCCGGCAAACTCTTCACCCGAAGAAAGCCAGCTGCGGCAACGGCAGGTGCTGAACTCGATCTTCGAGGGCCTGAGGAGTAAAACCATGGTGCTTACCACGCCGACCATAGAACAGGTTCTCGCATTTGTCGAAAGCAACGTGGATGCCGCAGAAGCGATGGCATATTATCTGCGGTTTACTGTCAGCGGCAACTGGACGCGTAAAGATGTCGATCTGCCGGTCCAGGAAAATCACGAAAAGGGCAGAATCATCTATGAGCCGGTGCTTGATCGCTGCCGCACCCTTCTGGAAAGCAATTAATGAATATTCTCATCATCGGTCACCACGGTATGCTTGGTTCGGATATGCTGCGTGAGGCCCGCAGCACGGGGCACGATGTTACGGGAGCTGATGTTCCGGACATCGACATTACCAGCAGAGAAAGCATACAGACGTGTATCGCGGCGGTAAAGCCGCAGGTTATTATCAACTGTGCGGCCCATACTGCTGTTGATGCATGCGAAACAGACCGGGACAGGGCTTTTGCCGTCAATGCACAGGGCGCCGGTCTTCTTGCCGGGTGCGCGCACGAAAGCAACTGCGTTCTCGTCCACTTCAGCACCGATTATGTCTTTGACGGTGCGAAGCAGGGTCCGTATGTGGAATCCGACCCGACCAATCCGGTCTCCGTATATGGTAAATCAAAGCTTGAAGGAGAACGCCTCGTCCGGGCGGGCTGCAAACGTTCGTTTATCTTCAGAATCGCCTGGCTCTATGGAGCCCGGGGCAACAACTTTGTCAAAACAATAAGGACTCTTGCGCGGGAATACGCTTTAACCGGCAAACCCTTACGCGTGGTGAATGATCAGTTCGGAACACCCACCTATACCGTCGACGTTTGCGGGCAGACGCTCCGCATGATCGGTACCGGCTATTTCGGACTCTATCATTGCACGAACGAGGGGGAATGCTCGTGGTACGATTTTGCCGTTGAGATCGTGTGCGCGGCAAAGATTCCCGTGCAGATGGTTCCGTGCTCAACCACGGAATTCCCGCGGCCTGCGCCGCGGCCGGCCAACAGCGTGCTTGAAAACAGCGCCCTCAAGAAGCTCGGCCTCAACATCATGCCGCACTGGAAAGAGGCGTTTGAGGAGTTTTTGAGGGAAGAAGGGAAGAAGTGAAAAAAATATATTTCTTTTGCTAAAGGTATTCGTATGGGTAACGGGTGGGCACCGTTGTTGCAGAAATGGGCTTTGGTGTACCCGTACCCACAAGTTTCAGTGGAATTCCAAACAACAAAGCAATAAGTAGATTTACAAGATATATTTTTGGATTTAATGATGCTTGGGGGTGCGGGTCAAGGGTGCTCAAGCCTGCACGGGCGGTGCCCACCCGCCACCCCGTAGACTGCCTTTAGCAAAAGAAAAATAAATTAATATTATGAAAACCATACTCGTTACCGGCGGCGCCGGCTTTATCGGCGCCAACTTTGTCCGCCATATTCTTGAACGCCACCGGGAAGCGTATATCGTCAATCTCGATGCGCTGACCTATGCCGGCAACCTCGACAACCTTAAGTCAATCGAAGGCGATCCGCGATACCAGTTTGTTAAAGGCGACATCTGCGACGGCAAACTCCTGCACTCGCTGTTCAAGGAACACCATTTCGACGCCGTGGTGCACTTTGCCGCAGAATCGCATGTCGACCGCAGTATCACGGCGCCCGACCAGTTCGTGCTGACGAACGTGGTCGGCACCCATACGGTGCTCAGGGCGGCAAAGGACGCATGGGAGAAACGTTTCGGCGAAACCCGCTTTCTGCACATTTCCACCGACGAAGTGTACGGCGCGCTGGGCGCCGAAGGATTTTTCACCGAAGAGACCCCGCTCGCCCCCAACAGTCCCTATTCTGCAAGCAAGGCAGGGAGCGATTTGCTCGTGCGCTCATACTACGAGACATTCCGTTTCCCCGCCATTATCACCCGCTGCTCCAATAACTACGGACCGTACCAGTTTCCGGAAAAGCTCATACCGCTCATGATCACGAATGCGCTTTCCGACATACCGCTTCCGGTCTATGGCGACGGCCTGAACGTGCGCGACTGGCTTTTTGTGGCCGACCACTGCGCGGCGCTCGACGCCGTGCTGCACAAGGGACAGTGCGGCGAAGTCTACAACATCGGCGGCAATAACGAGAAGCACAACATTGACATCGTGAAACTTATCCTCGCCGAGCTCGGCAAGCCGGAAAAGCTCATAACGTTCGTCAAAGACCGCCTCGGCCATGACCGGCGCTACGCCATCGACGCATCAAAGATCCGGCGCGACCTCGGCTGGTCGCCGTCGGTCACCTTCGAGCAGGGCATTAAGAAAACAATCCGCTGGTATCTTGACAATAAGTGGTGGTGGGAGAAGTTGATAAAGCATGCCCCGTGACGGAAACCCGCGAATCATTACTCTTCCCCTATTTTCTTCACTCTCAAAAAATTCGTCGCGCCGCGCAGCGGTGTTGTTCCGCTCACGATGACTATCAGATCGCCTTTTTTGGCGAGCCGGCGGGCGCAGAGCGTGCGCTCCGCGTCGGCAATGAGGTCTGCCATATGTTTTGCAAAGGGGATATGGATCGGGGTCACGTTCCAGGCAAGGGAGAGCATGTTGACGACCTTTTCATCGGGAGAAAAAGCGTACAGCGGCGATTGATTGCGGATTTTCGAGAGGTACAGGGCCGTGTCGCCCGAAAGCGTGAACACGCAGACCGGCGCACCGCCGAGATCGCGGCTCGCCCAGGCCGCGGCCTCGCACACTGCCGGTGCCGGCCGGCGATTCCCCGGGCACAGGTCAACGAACCCGGTACGAACATAGCTGCTCTGTTCGGCGGCCTGCGCGATTTGAGCCATCATTTCAACGGCCTGCACCGGATAGGCGCCGACCGCGGTTTCACCCGAAAGCATGATGGCGTCGGTTCCGTCAAAAACGGCATTCGCTACATCGGTTGATTCGGCCCGGGTAGGAATCGGGTGTTCGATCATGGATTCAAGCATCTGCGTGGCCACAATGACAAGTTTGCCGTGGGTATTCGCCCGCGCCGTCAGGTCTTTCTGCAATACCGGGATCTCGAAAGGCGATGCCTCGACGCCCAGATCACCGCGGGCGACCATGATTCCGTCGCACACCGAAAGAATTTCGTCGATCGCGCGGGCCGCTTCAGGTTTTTCGATCTTGGCAATAATTTTAATGTCCGGCCTTTCGCGGCTCACACCGGCACGTAAAACCGCAACATCGCGCGCACTCCTGACGAATGAAAGGGCGATAGCGTTGACATCGGCCTTCAGGATGAACGCCAGGTCGCGGCGGTCTTTTACCGTGAGCGACGGAATGCGAAGATTAACATTAGGTAAATTCACTCCCTTATGGGAAGCGTACATCCCTCCGGCGAGCGCGGTACACGATAGGTTTCGATGCACCGGATCAACCGAGTCGACCCGCAGGCGGATCGCGCCGTCGTTGATCATGACGAGCTGGCCCGGTCTGATTTCCCGTTCAAGGTGCGGGTAATCGACCGAAATGCGCTCCGCGGTGCAGACGGCTTTTTTACTGGTGATGAGCACCCTGGCACCCTTCCTGATAGCGACCGGATCGCTTCCGGCGCACTCCCGTGTCCGGATTTTAGGTCCCTGCAGATCCGCGATTATGGCCGCTGTGGTGCCGAGCCTTTTCGTCTGCGCTCTGATATTCCTGATCGCGGTTTCATGGAACGAATGATCGCCGTGAGAAAAATTGAGCCTGAAAACGTTCGCCCCTTTCCGCAACAATTGACTGATGATACGCGCATTACTGCTTGCCGGGCCGATGGTTGCAATAATTTTAGTCTTTTTCATTTGACTCATTTCCATTGAGTGTGTTATTTTTCCTACCACCTGATGCGAGAGTAGCTCAGTGGT
>CAISVC010000403.1 GCA_903888815.1 uncultured Fibrobacterota bacterium | reverse complement strand
TTGACGCTTCAGCAAGCGGGTAAATCTGATTTATAGCGATTTCCACAGCACCTGACAGGACGACGTCGAAGAGATCGTTAGCGCTTTCCTGCAGCTCTTCGGGGGTTGACACATACGCATTAAGCACAGGCCTTGTCAGGAAGAGCGAGCCTTTGACGCTGAGCTGGAGAATATCAAAAGGCGGAACGACCCCTGACGATTGGCCGAAACTGACTAAGAGTCCGCGCGGCTGCAGACATTCCAGCGACCCGGTGAACGTATCTTTACCCACGGAGTCATATACGGCGCGCACCCCTTTCCCGGCGGTGATTTCCCGGACCTTTTGCACGAAATCCTCTCTCCGGTAATTGATGGCATAGTCGCAGCCGTTTTCGCGTGCGATCTCCGTCTTTTCATCGCTTCCTGCAGTGCCGATCACGGTCGCGCCGAGATAGTGCGCCCATTGACATGCTATGCGGCCGACGCCTCCGGCTGCTGCGTGGAACAGTATGGTATCGCCCAGGCTTATCGCTATAGCCTGCCTCAGCAGATAGCGGGCGGTCATGCCTTTGAGCATCATGGCCGCTGCCACGGGAAAATCGACAGCTTCGGGAAGCCTGATGAGCTTATCGGCCGGAAGCACGCTCGTTTCTGCATAGGCGCCAAGCGGCTGTGTGGCATACGCGACACGGTCTCCGACTTTGAAATCGGCCACCGCGTCTCCTATTTCTTCGATTATGCCGCTTGCTTCCTGGCCCGGAACAAAGGGGAGTGAAGGCGCTTTGTAGATTCCTGTCCGATAATAAATATCGATATAATTGAGACCGATGGCAAGATTTCTGACACACACCTCGCCGGTTTTCGGTCTTGCTTCAGGTATTTTCTCGTAACGCAGATTCTGCGGACCGCCTATTGCATGGACAACAATCGCTTTGGGCATCGCAGGTAGCTCCCTTTATTCGCCTTTAACTTCTTAATGGGCATGAGGACAGCATCCGCCTCCGGCCGCAGCGCAGGACGGCGCCCTCGCGCATGAAGCATCGCAAGCCGACGCCGATGATTTTCCCGTCGTGATGCCTCCGATGACGGACATGATTTTTTCCGATCTGGCTGAACCGCAGAAAGGGCAGGGCACAATTTTCCCCCGGTCGCCAAACAGCAGCTCCTCATACACCTTTCCGCATTCGCTGCATCGGTATTCGAATATTGGCATGAGTATCGGCTCTTTGAGTTTATGGGTCAACCTGATTGTTTTTCTTAAAATACTTTGTTGTCCTGCTGCCCTGTCACTCTGCCGCTTTATTTATTGCCGGACCGCTGAATAGAGGAGGAAAACTGAAAGCACTATTAAGTATTTTCAAAGCAGGGAGACGGAGTATGGCAGTACATTATCTCACTGATTATTTCAAAGAGCTCCATACCGTATTCATGGATATGGCACCCTACTTTTTCTTCGGGTTGACCGTTGCCGGCATACTCCATGTGTTCATGAAAAAAGAGTTTATTGCCCGCCATCTGCAGAAGGACAATTTTATTTCGGTCATCAAAGGCGCTTTATTCGGTGTACCTATGCCGCTCTGCTCATGCGGCGTTGTTCCAGCCACGCTTTCTCTGCGTAAAAGCGGAGCATCCGAAGGCGCGTCAGTCGCCTTTCTTATTTCAACACCGCAGACCGGCCTGGACAGCATTATTGCGACGTATGGCCTGCTGGGGATTGTTTTCGCGGCATTCACCCCATTTGCTACGCTTTTCACCGGAATTGCAGGAGGTCTTCTGACGCTTATCTGGCGCGGGAAACAACAGCAGGGGAGCGCCTCAGCCGGCGCGCATGAGTGCAATATCTGTTTTATCAGCGGACCTCACCGGCACTCGCTGGCCGAAAAAACGGTCAGAATGGCGAAGTACGCCTATCATGAATTCCTGGATGATATTTCGGTGCGGCTCGCGATAGGCATCGCCCTTTCAGCGGTGATTGCCCTTGCGGTACCGGATGATTTTTTCTCAAAATATCTCCGCAATGATTTCCTGAGCATGCTCCTCATGATCGCGGTCGGCATTCCGCTCTATGTCTGCGCCACCGCATCGCTCCCGATCGCGCTCGCACTCATCGACAAGGGGATCTCACCGGGCGCGGCACTCGTCTTTCTCACCGTGGGCCCTGCCACTAATGCGGCCACTATCATGCTTATCGGCTCTACCATGGGTAAACGGGTCGTAACCATCTATGTGTCCAGCGTCGCGGTAATGGCAGTCATCAACGGTTATATCCTCAATGCTATTTTCAAGGTGACCGGAGCGCCGCTGCCTGTAATCCGGGATTTGCACAGCGGACATGTGCACGCGTCGCCTCCTGCATTGCTGCCAACCCTGTTCGCCGTCATGTTTGCCATTATTTTCGCGGCGTCGCTGTTCCGGCAGGCAAAGGACCGGCTCATGCCGCTCGTTGCGCGGTTTTCGACCGGCGCCGCAACTTCTGAAGCCTCCGAATACAGCTTCGGCGTCAGCGGAATGACCTGCGCACGGTGTCAGGGCAGGGTGACAAACGCGCTCAGGGCGGTTCCTGGCGTCGAAAGCGTTTCCGTTGATCTCAAATCAGGCGCCGCTAAGGTAAGAAGCGCGAATGCAAATTCCTTGGCAGAATTGATTAAAGCAGTAGAGAGCGCCGGGTATGAGGTTGCAAAAAAATAATGCAATGCTGACCGGGTAACAGACCTTATTCAGAAGTGTCAGAATGGTTTTTGACAGCGATTACATCATTTCCCGCCAGTCAGTTTCTGAAGGACTTCAGCGGCTCCTGCGAGCTTAGGATTTTTTTCAAGCGCAGCCTGCAGTTCCGCGGCGGCTCTTCCGATTTCCTGGCCCGATGCGTCGGCAGCAAGCAGCGCTTCGAAGACCGGATTCGCGCCAGCCGTATCACCGGTGAAGAGTTTCGCCAGTGCCAGCGTACTCATGATCCACGGTTCGTCTGCTTTTATGGCAAAGGCCTTGCCGCTGGCCCGAACTGCCTTGTCGTATGCGCCTGCCGAATAGTATGCGTTGCCGAGA
>CAISVC010000402.1 GCA_903888815.1 uncultured Fibrobacterota bacterium | reverse complement strand
GAATAAGGTGCTGCAAGCACTGATCCAGAAGTTTCCGCAAAGCGAATATTTTGTCGAAGCCAACATGAATATCGGCAAATATTACTTCGATCATCCTAAAACCGAAAACGGAAACGGCTATAAGTTTGCGGAGGAGGCTTACCGGCGAGTACTGTTTTTCCGTGATCATCCTGCGTATATTTCCGCGCTGTATCATCTTGGATGGTGTTACTATATGCAGGATCGGTATGAAGAGGCTATCGCCGTTTTCAAATTCATGATCGAAGGAGCGCACTTTGATTTCGATCTTTCGAAAATGGATGAAAAACAGGTTGCTAATCCGCTCCTGCGCGGAGAAGCAATCGATTATATAGCAATCAGTTTCGATGCGGAAAACAGAATTGACGAGGCGGTTCAGTTTCTGAAGCTGGTGGGCAATATCGATTATGCGGCAATGGTGCTAAAGAGGATAGGCGAATTGCGCGAAGAAGACTTGGATTTCAACGCGGCGATCAGGGTATACAAGCGGCTCATCACGGAGTATCCGAACAGTAAAGAAGCGCCCCGTACCTATATTTCGCTCATTAAACTGTATGACAGCCATGAGAAACCCGACTCTGCCATGCAGCTGCGGGAGGAACTGCTTGCCCGCTATACGAGGGGCGGGGAGTGGCAGAAACTTGTTGCCGACACCATGCTGTTCAGGGGTATCGATTCAATCGCGATTTCCAATGGACTTTATGTCGCCGATGCGACGTATCGGCACGCCGATTCGACCAAAAACAAGGATGAATATACACGGGCGGCCAAAAACTATCAGCGGCTGGTCGAAAGCTATCCGGGCGATCTGCGTGCGGCTGAAGCACTCTGGAACCTGGCGGTGATCCTTGACACCAAATTACTTGATAAACCGCATGCATTCGACCGATACATCGCTTTCAGCAGGCTTCCTAGTATGGATTCCAGCCGCCGCGAGCAAGCGGCGCTCAATGCGATAGCGATCGCGCAGATACTGTTGCCGCCCGACTCCATCGTGCAGAAGGGGACGATAGAATTCGCCGCATCAAAAGTCGTCGATGCGGTCAACAATTATACGGCGCTTTTTCCGCAGGGGGGATCATGGAACAGGGTCATGCTGAGCCTCGGTGCGATTTATTTCAACCGTCACCTTTTTACAAATGCTGCAAAAATATATGAACAGATCGTAAGCCGTGGGCCGGGAAAAGGCGATTATTTTGAAGCACTGTCGTTTCTCGGGCAATGCTTCTATGGCGAAGAAAACTGGTCGGCGGCTATTGACGCTTTTGAAAAGATATGGAAAAATACCAGCGATAAGTCCCAACGGTCAGCGGCGTATAAGCTTCTTCTGCAGTCTGAATTTCTGAATGCGAAGCGGTTTATGGGCGCCGGAGACTATGGTAATGCGGCCGAGCTGTTCCGGTCGATTGACGAAAAATATCCAAAAAGCGAATACGGAGACATAACACTGTTCAATTCGGCCGAGGCCCTGGAAAAAATACAACAATGGGACAAAGCATGCGAGCGTTATGCTGATCTTGTCAAGCGGTATCCTGGTTCGAAGCTCGCGCCCGATGCATTATTCAACGCCGCTGAAAATTTTGAGAAAACTAACAAGTATGAAAAGGCAGCAGATGCCTACGAGACGATCGCGCAGAATTATCCATATTCGGGAAAAGCAAAGGACGCGCTGTTTAACGTAGGATTTTGCTATGAAAAACTGGGTAAACCTGAAAAAATGGCCGAAGCAAACGAACGGTATTCTGCAAGGTATCCGGGAGAAAAAGACGTCGAGGCTATACTGCTCCGTTCAGCCGCCTTTTATGCGAAAGCCGGCATGGGGGAACGTGCGACAGGCGTTTATAGAAATTTCATCCGACGCTACCCGCGGAGCCCTAAGGTGATTGAGGCGTATTTTCTGCTTGCCAAATGTTTATACGATCAGGGCGATAAAGAGAACGCGCTTATCGGTTTTGCCCAGACCGAGCAGCAGAATATGGAATTGTCAAAGGCAAATCTCAAAACCGATAACTATTATGCGGCCGAAGCGGCATACTATGCGGCCTTGATAAAACGTGAAAAATACCTTGCGGTAAAACTAAAACTTCCGGAAGAACAGTTAAGGCGATTGCTCAAGGAGAAATCGGATCTTCTGGCTGAAGCAGCAAAGGTGTTTCAGCGGGTGATGCAGTACCGGAGCGAGCGCATGTTCGAAGCCGCTTACCGTGTGGGACAGCTTTATGAAGAGCTTGCAACTGCATGGAAAGATCAGGAACGGCCGTTGCTCGACCCGATTAAAATGGCCCTTTTTGATAAAGATATCATGACGCTATCGTCCGCGCTGCTGCAGAAATCATTTATACCTTATGAAAAGGCGCTTGAACTTGCAAGGGGGTTCGATTCGCTCGGTGCGGAACAGAAAACCTGGGTGACTAAATCTGAAAGCAGTCTGAAAAGAAACTTTATCGATGCAGGTGATCTTCTGATCGAAGCGGTAAGTGCCATGAACAGCGCGCCAGTTCCCAAGGAAATACGGGAAAAACCACTCCACTATTATCAGTATCTTAAGCAGCTTCTTGAAGCTCTGCTGCCTATGAAGGAACAGGTTCTTCAATATTACACAGAGATACTATCCCGTTGCGATTCGCTGCATCTTTCCGGAGAAGAGGTTGAAACATGCAGAAGCAAATATGTCTTTGCGAACTACTTTATTGGGGAAGGATATGACCATCTGGCGACACAGATTCTCAGGAACTCGAAAGAACTGGCAAAGAATCTGCCTCAGGACCAGAGGGAAGATCTGATATTTCAATTGGAGGATATCGTTTATGAGGTACAGGATAAGGGGATATTTGCATATGAGGAGGGAATGAAACGAATTAAAAAGAACAACATGCAATCAAACCCTTGGTCTCATAAAATCCTCGAAAGCTTGGCACGGCTGAGTCCTGAAAAATACGGCGCCTCGTATTATTTCCGTAAGACCATTGTGTCAGACAGCACATGGATTGTCAGGGAAGACAGCGTTGCAGGTTGGTGTACGATAGAGCCTCCAAGGGAAGGATGGCGTCTGGCAGATGCGTCGATTCCGTTCAAAGCGCCGGGATTTCACGCTGGCATCCCCCGCTATCTATGGGGACAGTCAGGTTCACAGCAGGCATATCTCTGGAAGGATGTTTTCCTGGAGGGAATGCCGCGGAATGCCGCGGTTTATATCACCACGACAGGAATGTACAGGATTTTCATCAACGGTACGCTTATTTTAAGCGATACGGTCGGGAACCGCAGCAGGGAGAAGGTGGACAGCGCCGTCGGTATAACCTCTATGCTGAAAGGCGGGGACAATTCTCTTGCGGCTGAAATCAGAGTCGCTGATTCAGCACAAGCAGGAGCAGCAATTTTGTTCAGTGCAATGATCGATACTTCCGAGCATCATAAATCTTCGATTAAGCTGCCGTACGCATTGCAAGCTAAGATTGTTGAAGCTAAATCATCAGATACGATATTTCTGCATCAGCAAAAAGCGGTGCCAGCGGAATCCAAATCGGCAACGCAGCCATACGTTACGCAGTATCGCAACCGAGGTGAGCTTCTAATGGCTATTGATAATTATCGAAATCGTGAAATACAGTTAAATCAGGAAATAAAAAAAGAACGTTTTGCCATGCAGCTGCTGCAGATTGAGGGGGATAGCCTTAATAACAGGATAAGACAGGTAGAAATGGAAATCGACTTATTGAATGCAAAAATTGATGCCATGTCGAGGGGGAAGGATAGCAATTCCAGTATCCAGACCAGTACGGCGACGAAGCCTAAGGCTCCAATTGATACTACTGTAAAGACAAACCGCTAATTCCTTCTGATGGACAAAGGGTTATCAGTAAAACGGAGCATTAGATTAAAACGATATTAAAAATTATCTCGAATTTGACAGTAAGACCGCCAGCTACTATTTTCGATTTTGTCGGAGGGTAAGGGAAGGAATTAAAATGTGGCATGTGTAAAGGAATAAGGCGCGGTTACACGCATGCTCCTGCGAAGAACGGTTTGTCCTGGAGTTATCTTTAATGCGTAATTTCTTTTTAGCAGTGGAAAACAGATTTTCATATCCAAGATTGTATGAGCGATAAAAACAGGAAGAATGTTGGAGGAGCAAATGGATACTGCGTCTAAACCGGTTGCGCTGTCAATTGTGATACCGGTATACGGGGGCGCGGGAACAATCGGTCAGCTGGTTGATCTGCTTGTCAATTCCCTGAATTCTACGTACGCGCTTGAAATAGTGCT
>CAISVC010000401.1 GCA_903888815.1 uncultured Fibrobacterota bacterium | reverse complement strand
CCTATCAACAGAAGCAGTACCGGTATATAATCGCCCGCTGGGGATACAGCCGGGGATTGTCGGGCTGGCAGACGGTTGACGAAATTTCAGGTACCTGCGGTTGGTCGAACCAGACCACGGCAAACGCCTGGACGGCAAAAATGGCTGCTTATTTCCAGACAACTGATCCATTCAAACATCCGACGACCGCTTCTCACGGTGATTTCTGGGCGTTCGGGGATTCAGTGAACGATTTTTCGAATACGGAAAATTACGGCAGTTACGCCGCAACCAATATTGCATCAATCGTGCAACGATTGTGGAATGGTTTTACAAAACCATGTATTATGGGTGAAACAGGCGAGACGACTTCGCTGACGGATTTTCATAATATTCTATGGGCCGCTTTCGGGGCTGGAGCTTCCATCACGCCCCTGTGGTGGTCCTTAATCGAGAATTGGAATTCGGGATTTTCATCGCACTATACTGCATTCGAAAAATTTATAACGGGCATAAATTTCGCCGGGTTGACGGCACCGGTACAGGCGAGGGTCACCGTAACGGGCGCCAATGCCTATGGAATAACAAGCGATCAATTGACCTTCGGCTGGATAACGGGCGCCATTTCCGGCAAGAGCCTCGCCGTTACGGGGTTGGCAAACGGCAGTTACCGGATGGAATGGTGGGATTGCACGGCCGGAACGATACTTTCAACAAGCACGGTACCGGTGACCAGCGGTTCGCTGACAACGGCCATTCCCGCGACGAGTCAGACCGACATGGCGTTCAAAATCTTATCGCCGACGAAGGTCATTGCACAGGGTTCCCTGCAGCAGACGGATTTCAGGCCGGTTATAGCATATAAGCAAGGCGCGCTGCGCCTGCTTGAACCGATGGCTGAAAACAGTGTGATGGATATTATGACCGCTCAAGGCCGCGTTGTTGCTCATTGTAAAGTAACGGGGGTGAATGCAACCAGTGTGCCGGTCGGGCGTTTTGGAGAAGGCGTTTACTTTGTAAGAATCGCTTCGGGCAATAGAAATACCCTGCAGAGATTACTTTTGAAATATTGACTTGCTGCGCTTCATTTCTTTCCTGCGTATAACGTTAAAAGTCAATCCCTATGGAGTGGAACTATATTATTTTCAACGAGGCGCCATTATCACTTCTGTCAACCACCATGACACGGTGCGCGTTATTAAAAGGATAAACCATGAAAAAATATGCAATCGGCATTGACGTCGGCGGCACGAACCTCAAGGGTGTTGTCATGGACAGAAACGGCAGATGCCGGCATCTCTCCCGTATCCCCACCGAAGCGGACAAGGGCGGGAAAAAAGTTCTGGAAAACATTCTTTCGCTGATAGGAACGCTGATTGAAAAAGAGGGAACAAAAAAAGATATTCTCGGCATCGGCATCGGAACTCCGGGTTTCGTGGACGCGAAAGGCGTCATCAGCGCAGCGAAAAATCTGCCGGGCTGGGAAGGGACCAATGTCTACAAACCCATACAGAAGCGGTTCGGGCTACCCGCCACGGCAGGCAATGACGTGACCGTGGCAACACTCGCGGAATCGCGCTACGGCGCCGGACAGGGCGTGCAGAACCTCGTGTGCCTTGCCCTCGGCACCGGCATCGGCGGCGGCATTGTTACCAACGGTCAATTATACAAAGGCACCTTCGGCATGGCAGGCGAGCTGGGCCATATTTCCGTTGAAACGAACGGCGTACCATGCAATTGCGGCGTCAAAGGATGCGTCGAGTGCTATGCGTCGGCAACCGGAATCGTGAGAACCGCCCTTGAGCTATGCAGGGGACTTCCGCCAGACAGGCAAACCTCTTTTTCGAGGCTCGCTGCGGCACAACCGCACACTATCACCTCCAAAATCGTTTACGATTATGTCAAGCAAAATGACCCGGCAGCCGGTGCCGTGAACGAAATGGTATGCGACAAGCTTGCCCGGATTATCGGCATCATTGTAAATGCCCTGTCGCCGGACCGGATCATCCTCGGCGGCGGCGTGATGATGGCCGGACAGGTGATCATTGACACGACAGCGAAGTATGTCCCCCGTTATTGCTTTGAGGCGATCTGGCGGCACTGCGAACTGGTCATCGCGCAGTGCGGCGAAAACGCCGGCGTGCTCGGCGCAGCGCAGCTGGTGTTTGAGGATTTAGCCGGGAAAAATATTCAAAAATCAAATTAATCTGGTGGGGGAAACGAATTTTCGTTTCCCCCTGGTCGCAGCCTCCTCCCCACTTTCACCTGCCTCCAGCCTGCTATGGCTGGCGGAGGGTGCGGTGTCTGCTCCACACCCCCTTCAGCAGGAGGTTTCGGCTATGTCTACCGCTCCGCGGTAGGCGCTCTCAACCTCCCGCAACGCCCACGCCAAGGAATTTCATAGTATAAGCAAAAAAGCTTTTTTATCTTACTAGAAGCTATTTTATAAAGCACGTAGCTTTTTTGTTTTTGCGTGAGGGAAACGCCCGTATGATTTTTTAATAGTGCATGTTAAATTATCAGAAAGCAAAGGAGTGCTACGGTAATTATGTTCTTTCCATTGTTCAAGTATAACACGGTTAAAAATCCAAATCTTTTTTTCATCGCCGGGCCGTGTGTCATCGAGTCAGAAGCGCTGTGCAGAAGAATCGCCGACCGGCTTGCAAAGACAGCATCGAAACACAGCGTCGATATCGTGTTCAAGGCTTCGTACGACAAAGCCAACCGGCTCTCGAAAGAATCGTTCCGGGGTGTGGGCAGACTGAAGGGCTTGAAAATCCTTGCAAAAATTAAAAAAGAGTTCGGGCTTCCGGTGTTGACCGATATCCATGAACCTTCCCAGGCAGCCGAAGCCGCCGAAGTTGCGGACGTTCTCCAGATCCCTGCCCTGCTCTGCCGCCAGACCGACCTGCTGGCTGCCGCCGGAAAAACCGGCAAATGGGTAAACATTAAAAAGGGCCAGTTCATGGCGCCCGAAGACATGGAGTACGCGATCAAGAAGGCAGGTAAAAAAGTCTGGTTGACCGAACGCGGCACTCTTTTCGGCTACAAACGGCTGGTCGTTGATTTTGCCGGTATTCCGGTCATGAAAAAATTCAACGTG
>CAISVC010000400.1 GCA_903888815.1 uncultured Fibrobacterota bacterium | reverse complement strand
TTCATTATACACCAGTATTACGGGGAAAACAAGGAAAAATTGAAACGCTAAAATTATTGATATATAACAAAATGCGACCTCGCCTCATCACCTGAAACACATACGCATCAGTGCTCTCCGATAATTTTGCCGATTGAAAATACCGGCAGGTAGAGACAGATAAGAATGCCGCCCACGATGCCGCCTAAAACGATGATGAGCACCGGCTCGATGATCGCGGCGAGCGAGTCGACCGTGTTTTTGATTTCCCGTTCGTAGAATTCGGCCGCCTTGCGAAGCAGTTCGTCGACCTTGCCCGACTCTTCGCCGGTCGACACTAACTGCACGATCATGGGCGAGAAGATCTTGGTTTTCTGGAGCGACGCGCTCAGAAGCTCGCCTCTGCGCAGGGCCCCGTATACCTCTTCGAGGCCTTTCGAGAACATTTTATTGCCGACCACGGCGCCGCAGATTTCCGTGGCCTGCAGGATCGGCGTGCCGGCTTCCATGAGGAGCGCCATGGTGCGGGAGAAGAGCGACCAGATGTTTTTCCGGACAATGATGCCGAAAATGGGAAGGAAGAGAAGGTATTTATCAAAATAAAATTTGAACTTTTCGTTGGCGATTGCCATCTTGAAGCCGAAAAAGGCCAGGGCGGCGGCTAAGAGCACCCACGGTATGTTGTGGCGGAAAAGGTTGGAGAAGGTAACGAGAAAGAGCGTCGGGCCCGGCAGCTTGGCGCCGAAACCGCCGTACAGGCCCTCGAAGACCGGCACCAGTTTCCAGAGAATGCCGGCGACAAGGATCGTGACGAACCCGGCGATGAAGACAGGGTAGCGCATGGCGGATTTCACCTTGCTCCGCAGTGACTCGGTGTACTCCATGTAGGTGGCGAGCTGGTCGAGCACCTTGTCGAGCGCGCCCGCCACTTCGCCCGCGTGGCAGACCGAAACGAAAAGGTTGTTGAAGGCGCCCGGGTGGCGCGCCACGGCGTCGGAAAAGGTGTTGCCGCGCGAGATGTCCTCGGCGATGGACATGACGACCCTCTTGAAGACCGTTTTTTCGGCGGTGGCGAGCTGTTCGAGCGCTTTGACAAGCGGCACTCCGGCCTCCACCATGGTGGCAAGCTGCCGGGTGAAGAAGACCACGTCCTGGTACGGCACCTTGTTCTGGGTGAAGGTGAAACCGGCCTTCATTTTATCGACAAAGCTCGCGATTTTACGCGAACCGTCGAAATTGAGTTCGTCGACCTGGATCGGAACGAGCTTTTTCTCGTTGAGGCGGTCGACGACTTCGTCGATCGTCGCGCCGTCGGTGTTGCCGGTAATGATCCGGTCATTGGCGTCGCGTGCTTTATAGTAATATTTCGGCATGGGCCTACCTGAGTTCCTTTTCCATGTCTTCCAGTTTCTTTTCGAGCTCCCGCTGCATCGGGTAATCCATTGTTTTAGGCTTTATTTTTTCTTTTGATGAGCGGAGAATGATACCCACTGAAATTCCGATGGACGACTCTGCCGGGCCGTTTGACCAGTCAAGGTCGATTTTCGGCGAGGCGTCGAAATCGATGAGGAAATATGCGCCCTCGGACGGCGAGTGAATCATGGCCGTGAAATAGGTGCGCATCGTCTGGCTGTTCGAGAAGTCGAGCGCCGGCTCGCGGCCTTTCTGCATGCGGCCGGAAATGAGCTGGCCGCGGACGCCAAGCCCGAAATCGACATATTCGCCGAGCGAGACGAGGACGCCTCCTCCCGGAGTCATGAAAGAACCCGAATACAGGTACGATCTGTCCCTGTTCCGGGTGTAAAGATAGTAGGCTTTTGCCCCGGCAGTGAACCGCAGTATCTTTTTCAGAAGAAACGGAGAAAAGAGAGTGATGCCGAGCGACGGTGAAAAGTTATAGGTGCCCTTGAACTGGGTCTGACGCACCGTATCGACCGAATACCGCGCGGCGCCGAGCCCGAGCGAAAACGCGCAATAGGGAACGGGCGAATAGTGGAGATTCAAAAGCTGGACGTTTTCATGGCCCGGCACCTTCTGTTTCGTTATCTTCTCGCCGCGCCACAGGCCGCTGTAATCGAGCGCGAGGCTTGTCGGGGACATGTCCTGGACCGGGAGACCGCCATAGGCGGAGAAAAACAGCCCGGCGGCAGCCATTAACGACAGGGTAATTCCTTTCATTGCAGGGTCCTTTCTTTTCTTTGACCTCGGTTTATCTGCTTCCCACGATCACCGGCAATACGAAACGCTGGCCGTTCCGGTCGCGCACGCCGTTCGCTTCCGCGTTTACGGTCACGATAAGCCGCCGCGCGAGCTGGCGCGGATAGGTCAGTTTGGCATTGGCAACGCCCTTTTCGGTATTGGCCGAGGTCGTCACCGCGACGCCGAAGTCGTTTTTGTCAAAATCGAACGGCACGCCGCGCCAGTACGGCAGGTTCTCATATTCCCACCAGCGCCGGTCGCCGCTCGACGGTATGTCATACTGTCCGTTGTGATTATTGTCTACGACAATCTCCGAAGTGTTCCACACGCCGTCAGGATAGAGGTCCGCCCAGATCATCACGCCGCTTACGGTGATGTACGGTTCGGCTCCTGCAAATTCCATGGTGTAGGTCGTATCCTGGCGATAGCCGACGGTGTCGGTTCTTATGATTAAATGAGAAATGACGATCGACGTATCCAGGATAAGCGTGTCGGGCGTGACCCGCACCGTATCCTGAATTATAGTGTCCTTGTAAATCCTGACGATGGTATCATGGGTAATGGGCGTTCTGGTAATGCTCGGGATCCGGGTCATTCCGGTATCGACAATTCCATTGCCGTTAAAATCGTACCACACGTCATGGACGGCAGGGTCGAAATCGCATCTCCCGTCGCCGTTGACGTCATCACCCCTGCAGGCGATTGCCGGATTCTGGCTGACATAGCCGGGCCCTGTCAGATACGGCAGGGTAAAGTCGTTCGGGTCCCTGCGCAAATTATTATTGATGTCTTCAAAGGGGATGTCCCACACGCCGTAGCGGTATATCGGCTTGGCATCCTGTGACGCCCCCGAACCCAGGCCCGCCCAGTGATCGAACATCAGCCGGTGCACCGCCATGCCCGAAACCACCATGCTGAAGTTGACCCTCGTTCCGTCGGCAACCGGGTTGCCGTTGATGTCGACGACCACGGCGCCGACATTGTAATCAAAGGTGGCCGGGTTCAACTGGCCTGCGTTGGGAACCGTGACCGTGTCGTCCTGCGGCCGGGAGACTGAAATCGCATACGGCTCGCCGGAGATGGTCAGTTTGGAGGTGTCGGCGGTGTCGCCGATCGAAGCCGTGACCAGGACCGCACGGTACATGCTCGCGACCGCCCCGGCGTACAGCTGCGCATGGGCGGTGCCGTTCTGCGCCGTTACCAGCGGCTTGTCGATGTACTCGCCGCCCCCCGGGCCCTTGATTATCCTGAAGTTGACGTCCGCGCCGCTCACCATATTGTCGTTGACGTCCCGCACCGTTGCGGTGAGCGTGGCGATTCCGCCGTTGATGCCGATGTTGTCGGGGGTGATCGCCAGCTTGACGCTTTTTACCGCGGCAGCGGCAAAGGTGATTTTGACCACCGCATTGCCGGAGGACGTCGAAGCGACGACCGTGGCGGTGCCGGAGAAGGCCGCGCTTTTAATCCATGCATAGGCCTTGCCGGCGGCATCGGTCGTATCCAGCGCAGCGGGAATCGTTCCGGCATTGGTTGCAAACATAATCGGGATACCGGCGACCGGCGAACCGCTTCCGTTGAGATAGGTGGCGGTAAGCCGGGCGGAGTCTCCTCCGCCGACCGTGAGCGTGGTTTTGGAGGCGATAAGGCTGATCGCGTTATTAGTGAACAGGATCGACATGGAGTCGTACGTGTTAAGTGCCGCGGCATAGACGATGGACGTCCCTGCCGCCGGAGAGGTTATTCTGACCGTGGATTTGCCGCTCGGATCGAGCGTGGTCCGGAAAGCGGTATCGCTGTTGGCGAAACGGCCGCCGCCTCTGGCCCTGAACGTGATCGTATCGCCGCCGATCGCATTGCCGGAAGCGTCGGTGAGGAACGCGGTGATGGTCGCAAACTCGTTGATCCTGAGATCGGTCACGTCGGCTTCCAGCCGCACCGTGACGCCTGAGAAGGTGACCGTGGTCGAGGCCGTGTCCCTGCTTCGCACGGCCGTGGCCCTGATCATGCAGGTGCCGTTGACCGGTGTGCTGCGCAGCGTCACGCTGGCGCTTCCGGTCCTGTCGATTACCGCGAAGCTGTCGATGATGCCGACCCCGGCCGGCTGGCAGCTGAAAAGTATCGTGTCGCCGACAACAGGGTTGCTGTTCTGGTCGGTCAATATCGCCGTGACCATCGCCGTGTCGGAATGGTTCGCTTTAAGCTGGTTCTTGGAGGTGTAGACATGGAACTGACGGCTTCCGATGATGATCACCGAGATGCTGTCAAAAGTGATCTGGATGGAATCCCTGAGGCCCTTGGCCGATGCGCGCACCCATAAGGTTCCGACTGAATCCGAGGTCACGTTGACGCCTGCCTGACCCGAAGCATTAAACGTGGCGCGGAACGCAGTGTCGTTATTGGAAAAATGTCCGGGCCGTCTTGTCGTAAAAACAATGGAATCGCCGCTGATCGGACGGTCCGACCCGTCGGTGAACAGGCCGGTTACGGTTGCGTAATCTTTGATTTTCAGGCTTGTCGCATTTGACGACAGCCTGAGCCTGAGGCCGCCGAAAACTATTCCTACCACGGCCGTGTCGTGGTGTTGCGGGGAGATTGCCCTTACAAGGCAGGTATCGTTGACGAGCGCACTGGTCAGCGTGACCACGGCTTTTCCGCTCTGGTCCACGGTTGCACTGGGGCCGATGCTGCCGTAATTGCAGGAAAAAAGGATGGTCTCGCCGGAAAGGGGATTTTTTTTACCGTCAAGAAGCGTTGCCGAAATGATGGCGGTATCGATACCATCAGCCTTCAGCTGGGTACGGGAAGTAATGACGGTAAGGGTGACTGTCGTGTCTCGGCTGGTAACCGCTGGACCGATGGGTTCGTCGCCGAGCTTCAGACTGCACACCGCGGCAAACAGCAATAAAAATGCCATTGCATAACTCAACAGTTTCCGGTTCCTGAGGGGGTTCCGCATTTATTCCTCCGTTGAAAATTGGTGCACCTTGGATATCGCTATCGGTAAAAGGCAGCCCTGAACTATGGTCGATGTGGGGGCAATCATCAATATAATGAAATTACTAAATATTATATCCCGCTGGCAACCATAAAAAACGGTATTGCATCAGGTAATATCCGCGATGACAGATTATAGCGACATTTTCCAAATTTGACCATGATTTATTTTCAGAGCGGACGGGCATGAAGGATAAGGAGCACCTAATGGGATTTATCGAGGAACTCAGGTGGCGGGGGATGATTCAGGGCATGACGCCGGGCGCTGCCGGAAAGCTGGAAAAGAACGGCTGTGTCGGCTATGCCGGATTCGATCCTACCGCGCCCTCGCTCCATATCGGCCATCTTATCCCGGTCATGCTGCTGGTCCATTTCCAGCGCAGCGGCAACCGGCCGATCGCGCTCGTCGGCGGCGCTACCGGCATGATCGGCGACCCGTCGGGAAAATCCGAAGAGCGGAGCCTGCTGCCGATCGAAACGATCCGGCACAATCAGGAGTGCATACGCAGACAGCTCGAGCGGTTTCTTGACTTCAGAGGCAGCACTGCCGCTGAAATCGTCAACAACTACGACTGGTTTGCGGAAATGCGCTTTCTTGACTTCCTGCGCGATACCGGCAAGCACCTCACGGTCAATTACCTGGTGGCCAAGGATTCGGTAAAGGGGAGGTGGGGAAGCGGCATTTCGTTCACCGAGTTCAGCTACCAGCTCCTGCAGGCCTACGATTTCCTGTGGCTCTATACGAATAAGAACTGCGTGCTGCAGATGGGCGGCTCCGACCAGTGGGGCAACATCACCTCGGGCGCGGAGCTGATCCGGCGCGTCGCCGGCGGCGAAGCGCATGCGCTCACCTGTCCGCTCCTGACCGGGTCGGACGGCAGGAAATTCGGCAAGTCCGAGGGCGGCGAAATCGTGTGGCTCGATCCGGCCCGGACCTCGCCGTATAAATTCTACCAGTACTGGTTGAACTGCACCGACGACGACGCGCCGAAGCTCCTGCGGATGTTCACGCTCCTGCCGCTGGAGGAGATACTGCGCCTGGAAGCCTTTCATGCGGAGAAGCCGCATGAAAGGCCGATGCAGAAGGCGCTTGCGGAAGAGATGACCGTGCGCATCCATTCGAAACAGGATTACCGTTCGGCGCTCGAAGCATCCGAAATTCTTTTCGGTAAAGGCACCACCGAAACGCTGCGGCGGCTGCCCGAAAAGGATTTCCTGGCGGTGTTCGAAGGCGTGCCGCAGGCGGATATTGCAAAATCGGCGCTGGAGGCCGGAATGCCGGTCATCGATCTGGTTTCCGGAAGGACGAAGTTCTTTGCGTCACGGGGCGAAGCGAAACGGATGATCCAGCAGGGCGGATTGTCGGTAAATAAAGAAAAAATAACCGATGAGAATCTGACAATTACCCGCGAACATCTTCTGAACGGCCGGTATATCCTGCTGCAGAAAGGGAAAAAGGCGTACTGCGTGGTAAAAGTAATCTAAATCGGCTCTAGTGCGATTTGA
>CAISVC010000399.1 GCA_903888815.1 uncultured Fibrobacterota bacterium | reverse complement strand
TTTCGCCGCGCCGTATTTCGCTTTGCCCCACGCAACAGCCTCTTTGCCGTTCCGTTTGACGCCCCGGTTGACCACCGAGACCTTCCCGTCGTCGCGCAGGGAATAGGTCGCGGTCACCTTGCTCAGGCCCTTTTCGAAAGAGACCGGCATTCGTGCAATTTCGTACCACCTGCCGAGGTACTTGTCAAGAGAAAAATTATTAACCGGCGTAAATTTCTGCGCTATTGCCGGACTTACGGCAAGCGCGATAATCGCAAGGGTGAAAAAAGGTTTCATTTTTTCTCCTTTTTTAATAAAATAATCGCCGCGCCTGTCCCTGACAGCCTTTTTGAATTTGACAAAAATGCGCCGGAAAGGATATATTTTCAGGTGAGGTTGTTTGCAGTGTTTCTTTTGATTAAAGCGGTTAAAAGGAAGAGAGGATACGTATGAAAAAAATCCATGCACTGGTGGTTGCGGCAATAATGCTGTCAGCAGCTGCCAGTGAGAGTCAGGAAATCTATTCGCAGTGGGCGCATTCACAAAACATCATCATAAATACCTCTTCAAGCGGGTATGCCATCAGTACGGATATTTACAACTTTCCCTATCTGATCCGGCTGCTGGGGGGCGACATCCCCTTTAACGAGGTAAAAAAAAACGGAGATGATATCCGTTTCGCCAGTGCGGGCGGAACCCACCTGTCCTATGAAATCGAAAAGTGGGACAGCGCCGCGAACTCCGCTGCAGTATGGGTAAAAGTGGACACCATACTGGGGAATAATGCCACACAATTTATGAGAATGTATTGGGGTAAGAGTGACGCAAACACCCAGTCGAACGGCGCGGCGGTATTTGATACTGCCAGGAATTTTGTCGCTGTCTGGCATTTTGGTTCGGATTCGCTGAACGATGCGACCGCGAACGCCAACAGTGGCACGGATCATTCTTCCCTGCTGGCAAACGGACTGATCGGCAACTGCAGAGGTTTTGGAGGCGGATATATTGATTTCGGGAATAAAAATTGTTTTAAAATAGGGAGCTATATTACCGTAACAGGCTGGCTGAAAAGCAGCCAGCCGAGCGGCTGGGCATCAATTGTCCGGCATGACGGCCATTTCACCGCTTTTCAGGCTGACGACGGCGGCAATGCCCATATCGCCTTGTGGAATCCAAATCTGAATACAAGTGCGTCATGGAGCTGGGCTGACTGGAATGACGGGAAGTGGCACTTTTTTGCCTCGCGTTTTCATACAACGAGCGGCGTAACGGTTTTAAGAGACGGGACAGCTTACGTCTCTGCTCCTGCCATCACCGGAACACTGGCGACAACCACCACAGCTCCATTTGTCGTCGGCGCAACCGAAACCGGCGGTGAAAATTATTCAGGGCTTCTTGATGAGGTGGTCGTGTCCAACACGGTCCGCAGCGACGCGTGGATAAAGCTCTGCTATCTTAATCAGCATCTGGTGGTCAATACCCTGCCGACCATTAAATATCCGGTACGGGATATCGTCGTCCTGAACGGCGACATTTTAAATCCGGTGGCGCCCGCGTTGTCCGGCATTATCGACAGCATTACGATCACTCCTTCATCAATGCCGGACTACCTTGTTTTCAACAGATCAACCGGCGCCATTTCAGGCTGGGCGCAGGCCTTGATGCCCAGAACGACGTATTACGTACGCGCCTATAACGAGCGGGGATTTACGGAGGATACCATCACCCTTGCGGTGGTGGATGCCATCCCGGTAGTGAGCGGAGAGATGAAAAACAGAAGGGGGACAGAGCCGGAACTTCTGGGCGTTTCCGTTGCGCGGCAGCCCGCCATTTTCTTCTACGTTCCTTCGCCGGCCGGCGTGGAAGCGCTCCAGTTCAGACTTTACGACTGCAAAGGTACCTGCGTGTGGTCGTGGAATGCCGCTGTTTCCGGGTTGAAGGGGGGCGCTCAGTCGATAAGGATAGGGAAAACAGCCGGCGGGAAGCTGCCTTCAGGCGTTTACATTGTTGAAATGAGAAGTACCGCCACGAGTGGAAGAACGACGACAAGCATGAGCAGCGTGATGGTGCCTTGATGATGAATTTCGCTATTTGACAATAACCATGGCGTTTGTATTCCGCCTGGTAATCGTTCATTTCAGCAAAGGAGACGGTATGTTTTTTAAATCGCTTGTTCATCTCTGCGGCGCAGCTCTTTTCTGCGCTTCATTTGCGCAGCCGTATCTGAACACCTCGCTGCCGCTCAGCCAGCGGCTCACCGATCTGATGGGACGGCTTTCCACCGCCCAGAAAATCACGCTGCTCCACGATCTGCCCAATGCGGTTACCGGTCTTGTACCGAACTTCGACATCAACGGCGAGGCGCTGCACGGCGTCATGCGGCCCGGATGGTTCACCGTGTTTCCAAGCGCGCTCGGCATGGCTGCTTCGTGGGACACGGCATTGCTGAAAAACACGACGACGGTGATTTCCGACGAGGGGCGCGCACGCTATAACGAACTGGGCAGCAATCAGGTGGCGGGCGCCGCACTTCTGGCCTTCTGGGCGCCGGTCATCAACATGGCGCGCGACCCGCGGTGGGGCAGGACCGGCGAATGCTACGGGGAAGACCCCTACCTGGCCGGCAAGCTCGCCTCGGCTTTTGTCAAGGGAATGCAGGGCAGCGACACCACTTATATCAAATGCAACGCAACGCTCAAGCATTTCGCCGTGTACAGCAAAGAAAACGGACGGTTTTCCAGCAATGCAATTGTCAATGAACAGGTATTGCGGGAATACTACCTCGAAGCGTTCCGCATCGGCGTTCAGGAAGGAAAAGTGCGGGCGATAATGACGTCCTATGCCTCGTTCAACGGCATTCCCTCCACCGGCAATAAAAGATTATTGACCGATATTTTAAAGACGGAATGGGGATTTGACGGGTATGTATGCTCT
>CAISVC010000398.1 GCA_903888815.1 uncultured Fibrobacterota bacterium | reverse complement strand
GGTCAGAGACTTGTCGACGACCGGAAGGGAAGCATCGTCGGCACAGGAGGCGGCGAGAATCCCCGAGACGGCGTCGGCCCCGACGAAGAGACGAAGAGACGAAGACAGCCTGTCGATTCCATGAAAGTCGGACCGGCGTGGGACTCATACTTTGTGCGTGCCAAAGGATCAGACGATGTTTATGCCCCCGGCGGGTCCGTCAGGTTCGGACTCTATGCCAATATAAAGCGATGGAGAGACATGCGCATCGTTCCGTTTGACAAGTCACTTGTAAAGGCGCTTACCATCGAAAGCCGCGACAGCGGCACCATTGAACTGGTTAAAACATCCGATACGGGCGTGAACGGGGAGTGGAGGATCGTTTCTCCGGTTAAAGCACCTGCGAAAAATGAGATGGTTGAAACGATGATTAATTCCCTTGCCCAGCTGAAAGCCGTTGAATTCGAAGGCAACAAATCGCTTACCGATGAAAAAATGGGATTTAAAAGGCCTCCACTTATACTGCGTGCAAAACTCCGGGACGGAAGTATAAAAACGGTGATTGTAGGTAAAGATAAAGTTGCGATGAAATGGGTACGAAACCCGGAAAAACCCGGTATAACATTCACTTTATATGAGTATACGGTAAAACCATTTAATCCGGGGCTGTCAGCGTTGAAAAAATAGGAAAGCGCAAAAAAAGCCCAATAGAACATCATGGCTGTAACGATTTTATTGTTCAATTAAAGGTAAGGTGGTATATGTCTATTCAAAAACAACTACTCAGCGGTTGCATCGTCGGTATTTCTTGTATTTTGATGGCAGGTACTTTTCCATCGCCGTACGCTGAGACTCATCTGGATACGCTGCGGAGGAACTTCGCCGATCTGCGGTTGGGTATGTTCATGCATTTCGGCATGAATACCTTCAACGGGACGGGAAACGATCAACCTAACCTTGCAGTTTCAACCTATGCTCCGCTGCAGATCAACCCGGCGCAGTGGGTCTCGGCGGCAAAACAGGCGAAGTTCAAATTCATGGTGCTGACTGCCAAGCATCATGACGGTTTCTGCATCTGGGATACGAAAACGACCGATTATAAATGTACGAATACCGGTGTGCCGGCTGCGGCACGCAAGGATGTATGCGCCCTGTATGTTCAGGCATGCCACGACAGCGGAATAGTTCCGGGAATTTATATCTCGGTGCAGGACAGAAGCTGGAATGGCGGCGCGTTGAACATAGTAAGCACCGATCCGCTCGGCCGTACCGGCCTGACCAACGGCCGCCTGCCGAGAGCATCTATCGATTATACGTTGACGCAGGTGAAAGAATTGATCACCAACTATGGCGACGTGCCGTTTTTCGTCGATGACGGCTGGGCATGGTCAATGGGACATACGATTGTGCCGTACCAGGAATTCAGAGACACCATATATAAGTATTCTCCCAATACCTTGTTCAGCGAACATGAAGGTCTGTTTTACCCGTGGCACGAAGATCTTATTTATTATGAAAATTCCAAAGGCGTTTATCCTCCGTCCAATAACATTTATGCTTCATGGTTAAGCAATAAAATGGGGCATGGCGGATACTGGTACTGGGTAGCTGCCGATGCCGGTCAGCCGCCGGCAAGGACTGTAGCATCAATCCTTACCGGGTGGATTGACGTATGCGACCCTGTCTGGTGCGCTACCGCTCCCAACATCATGCCGAACAATCAGGGGCTGATACAGCCGGAATACGTGACGTGGTGTCAGGATTTCGGGGCGCAGGTGACCAGTCATCTGCCTGCGGGCCGCGCCCGTCTGCCGGCGCAGCCGCCGCATATGGAATACGTCATCACGGCCATCGGCGCCACTGCATCGAGCGGAACGGCCCGCTATGCCGTGGACGGCGTCAGTGACGGCGGTTTTGCCGATCACTATACGGAATCCTTCTGGACTTCCTCAGGTGCGATGCCTCAGTATGTTACCGTTGACCTGGGGGCAACGTACAGCAATATCAATATGTGCTGTTATCTGCCGGTTCAGATTGCACGGGCCGACGCAACAGGCAGGGATTCGACAGGTGCCATCACCGGGTATCAGATTTTGTACAGCACCGATAATACAACGTTCACGCCGGTAACCCTGACCAACGGTTCCAACGGTACCTGGGCACGGAACACGACAATGAAATACGCACAGTTTAGCCCGGTGAGGGCGCGGTATATGCGATTGACGGCCACCGCAACGTTCGGCAATGTAAAAGCCGAAATAAGTGAGGTTGATTTCGGTTATTCCAACTGGCCGGTCGTAACAGCGGTGAAAAAGGTAGAGCCGTTTTCAATTGTTCCTGAAATTTACCAGGGAAATACCTGGACAGGGTTGGTTACCGGAATCTCAGGCAAAAACCGGTTCATCATTTTAGTCTTGATTTTTATTGCGCGCGACTTCTACTGGGCATTGAAATTGATGGTTCAAGCCATAGAAAGAAAATG
>CAISVC010000397.1 GCA_903888815.1 uncultured Fibrobacterota bacterium | reverse complement strand
TTCCATACTTCCGGACTTTCCATGCAGAGATAGAGCGTAACACCCGGATCGTGTTTTTCAAACTCGTCCAGCAATGCCTGGTACAAGGCAACGCGGTACGGCCGGAAATAGCGCAGTTTGCCGTCATTGCCGGTAATCATTTCGCCGGAAAAAAGCGGCAGATGTTCATGCATGGTTCGCAGATACTTTTTCAGCATCGGATTGGTCCTGAATCCGCCCATGCTGCACCAGGCGATCTTCTGCGGATTCCTGACCTGTGCATAAATCGCCCTGACCACGCTCCGGTATTCCTCCTCCCACCCATCGTACCAGATCATCGGATCAAAATGAAAAGCGACATGAAACCCCATGGACTCGCACTGCCGGGCCGCAGCAAGCCGTTTTTCAAGCGGCGCAGTGTCTTTTTCGAACATCCCGATCACGTGCGGCGTGTTTACCGAAAATCCGATCACTACCCGCTGCGGCCGATTGATCCCTTGCAGGTTTGCGATGTTTGCGCTCTTTGTCTTGAACTCGACGACCGCATTGCCGTAAGGTTCGAGCGTTGCGGCGATTTTCCGCGAAAGGCCGAGTTCATTTTCTGCAAAGAGGCTGTCGGTGAATTCACCGGTCCCGAACCGTACAACGCCGCGCCACGATTCCATCTTGCCCGCCACTTCACGCTCCAGATCGCTGTAATTCCGGAAAAAAACCCGGCATTGCCGCTCGAAATAAACCTGCAGAATGCAGTAGCGGCAGTACATGCCGCACCCCTGCTGCGGCGACAGAATCTGGTACCCGCAACAGAGATAACCGCCTCCGGTCCCCGGACAGGGCTTCCAGAAATCTCCCCTGAAAGAAGAGCGCGTAATAGATAAATTATCTTTTGTCAGCATTACTGCCCATTCCGGTTCTCCGCAGATTACCCATGAAGAATACGTACCTTCATTACAGTATACCACACAATATACCACTCGACGCATCCGGCAGTAAGTAGCCCGGTTCAATAAAAAATATGTATTTTTTAACTGTACCCTTATCTAATACGGGGAAAGGGGTTTCAATGCCTGGTAATTTTTGCAGGATGTCTGTTCAAGTACTGGCAGCGATTATTCTTCCATCGGCGATTTTCGCCGGGCCTGTTATCGAGGTCGACACCGCTGATTTCAATATGGGCACCATTATTGAAGGCACGGCAACAACCCTTAAACACGTTTTCAAGATCAGAAATTCCGGCGATTCTGCGCTGAAGATCACCTTCATAAGGAAATCGTGCGGATGTACCTCGGTCGATTTTGATCCCGTTATCCCGCCCGGGGGCAGCGGTTCCATCACTGAAACAATATCTACTGAAAAAGCCACAAACGGCGAATTCGTCATGCCCATTTCCATTACTTCCAACGCAACAAACAGTCCGACCCTGAAGCTATCAGTCCATGGGATTTACAAATTCAATATCGTGGTGGAACCGGAGAATCTGCAGCTTTATTCCGAGAAGAATACCGATACGGGTACGCTCGTGACCCTTAAAACCGACAAGAAAGGATTCCAGGTTACCGGGGTCTCATTTCTCCTTGGTGAAAACAGTTCCGGATTCACCTGGCAGACCTCTATTCCGCTGAATTATTCATTTGCCCTGGCGGATACGGTCAAAAGGAAACAGAATGCCAGGGAATCAGTTAAGCCGAAAAATGACACCCCTGAACCGAACCGGCTTCCCGTTTACAAACTGAGGATCAAGTTCCCGGCAACCGAAAAGGAAAGTAAATTAGGAACTTTTATTATTACTACCAATCATCCAGGAAAACCTGAAATCAAGGTTCTGGGAAATTTAGTGGTGCAATAACCCGTACTCTGTTATGGCAAAGAATATATACAGACGTTTCGTACAAGGGGTGTGCCTCGTATGCCTTCCGGCCGCGCTTCCGGCAGCACCCAGACTCGTTGTCGACACCACCAATTACAATGCCGGCACCATCGCCGAGGAGAAGGTGTCGTTTATCAGGCATACGTTTACCCTCAAAAATGCGGGTGACAGCGTACTCAGGATCACCTCGATCAAACCGAGCTGCGGCTGCACCTCGGTTAAAAACGACTCGCTGATCCCTCCCAACAGCGCGGGTCATATCACTATGGAGCTTGACCTGCGTG
>CAISVC010000396.1 GCA_903888815.1 uncultured Fibrobacterota bacterium | reverse complement strand
TTGGATCGGGTACACCCTCAGCCGGGTGACCGAGACCTTCCCGGCTTTCAATAACGGCAATCCGTTCCCTGCTCTGCAGGACCAGAGACACGAGTTGAAAATCGTCAATAGTCTGTCATGGAAAAAATGGGATTTTTCGGCCACCTGGGTCTATGCCACAGGAAAACCGTACACCAGGCCAATTGGCACCTATGATGTCCAGCTTCTTGACGGTACAACTGCAACGTTTATTCACGTCGGCGAAAAAAACGCCTACAGGCTACCGGATTATCATCGGCTCGACTTGGCGGCGACATACAATTTCATCACGGGAAAGCGGACCAAGACAAGCATCGGCGCCTCGATTTTCAACGTATACGACCGGACCAATGTCTGGTACAAAACCTTTGAATCGGTGGACGGGGGCATATCTGAAACCGACGTCGTGTTTCTCGGTATCACGCCAAGCGTTTTTGTGAACTTCAGTCTCAAATAATCATAGAAAGAGGACGTTTATGATGGCACGAACGCTACTGGTTTTTCCTCTATTCCTGCTGGCCGTCTGCTCCGAAAACACATTCGATCCTACGACGGTGAATGAAGTGGTCGTTGACGGATGCCTGATTGCAGGTATTCCTGTCGACAGCGTCCGTTGTACGCTTCTGATTCCCTATGGCGGCGATGTCCAGGAAGGCGTTTCCGTCAATGACGCGGCGGTGACGATCAGTGACGGCACCACCGAATGGCCGCTGACTGCATCGGGAGACTCAGGCTACTATCATTGCAGTGATAGCAGTTTTCTGCCACGGGAAGACAGTGTTTATACCATCGAGATCCGTTATGATAGGAAAACCATTTCCGCCAGCACAACCGTCCCGGAGAAACCTGCGTGGCTTGCCTTGTCCGCCGGTACGCTTTTTATCGACACGACATTGAGCATGAGGGAGATGATGATGGACAGCGGGAGTCTGTCCAAAATAGACCTCTCGTTCGACAACCCCAATTCCGTCTACCACTTCGTGGTCGTGGAGAATGTCGACAGCACTCCCGTCGATTTACAAACCGACACAAGCTTCTTCAATGGACCACGGTTTTTATCAAGGCCATTCAAGGGGACCAACTATATAATCTCTTTCGCGCAAATCAAACAACTCGGCAGGCATAAGGTCACGCTCTATCGGGTGAACCAAGAATATGTCGACCTGTACGATTATCAAAAACAGGATTCGCGAAACCTCAATGAACCTAAAACCAACGTGGTCAATGGACTTGGGATATTCACGGCGGTAAATTGCGACAGCGTATTCTTTTATGCCTCGCCGAAGTAGTAGATGGCTCCGACACGATGTTTCGCGTTCACCCTGAACTACGATTTTCCCGATTAGGAGAACGGCCTATGCTTTTCCGGGTTTTAATCTCGTTGTTTTTGTCCCTGAACGCAGTACTTTTCTGCAATGGCAGCAGGTGTTTCGCGGCTGAGGACAGGAGCAGTACCATCGACCAGGAGATGAAGCGTATCAAAAAAGAGCAGGCCCAGATACGTGCCGAGCGGCAACGAGTCAGTGAAGACGCCGGTAAGGACCTGAAAGAATTTTCCGAGTACCGTGATCGTACCGCTGCCCGGAAAAAGTCGCTTATCAGCGAAACCGACTCCCTCAAACGCGTGGCCGTTTCCTATGCAATCAAACGCGATTCGCTGGAAGCGCTTATCGGCGGCATCAGGTTAAAAAAACGGGAAATCGATTTGTCGCAGGAGCGGTTCAGGGTAAGGATGGTTGCGGCCTGCAATCGTCTTATTACCACTGCCCAGCAGACGCCGCCAAGCATCAGCCCTCAGTTCACCGGAGCGTTCACCTTTCTGCTCAACGATTGCTCCTCGAAGGGCGTTGACAATTTAGAAGGACTGCGCCGGCTGGTGCAGATCGTCCAGAATATGGAAGATGCGTCCAGTCTGGTACAAACGAGCCAGGGGGCAACGCCCGTTCCCGAACTGCGCGGAAATGTTAACCTGTTGCGCATCGGCTCGGTCTACGAAGCCGCGGCTGATGACAAGAGTGGCGCCTGCGCGGTATGGCGCGGCATCGACAGCGCATACCAACCCGTCTGGAAACTATACACGGACCGTGCAACCGTCACTGCGATCCGGGAGGCAATCAACATTCGGGAAGGAAAAACCCTGCCCGCGTTTACGACATTGCCTTTTGGAAAGGCGAGCCGAAAGGAGATGAAACAATGAATCGCCTTCGTGCAGTTTGCATACTCACCTGTTGCACGGTCCTTTTCATACAGCACATCGAGGGCGCCCCTGCCCGCGACAGCGTGGCCATCAAGGACGCAGAACTGGCGACACTGCGCCAGATGCTCGATCTTTCGCGTGATTCGTTGCAAAACGAAATCGCCGACCGCTGGCGGGCCAAACAGCGCGCCGTTGAACAACGCGAGGTGGACAAGGAAGAGTTTGAACGGTTGAAGGTGGCGCTTGAAAAAACGTACGCCGAGATCGGGAGCCTCAAGGAGGAGTGTTTTTCAAAAGAGCGGCTGGCCGAAGACGAACTGGCCGCATTTGATGCGAAACAGAGCGAATGGCACTCTCTGTCAACGGCCCTGCAGGAGGTTTTCGGGAGGGAAGCGAAGGCAATTGATGAAACGTTCCCTCTTGACCGGGAAACACGCCGCAGCGACCTCGAATCCGTACGGCGGACGTTCCAGCAGCGGATGGACCCTGCGGTAGGACTTGACGCGTTTATTGAGTACACCGGGCATTACCTCGATCTCGGCGCGGCATTAACTATAGTCAAGCAGACCGTCCTGGCCGACGATGGAAAACCCCGTCTTTTAACCGTTGCTCGTTTCGGGAACGTATTCGGCTACGGCATGAGCGAAAACGGCGAGATGTTCATCATGCGACAATGCGGGCGTCAGGGAAAGGGAACCTATACGGTCGAGAAGATAACCGCGCCGACCCTTCTGACAAGTCTCCGGGCGTTGTTCCCGACATGGGTCGCATCGGGCTCGGTGACAGGGAATGTGCCGACCGATGTGCTGCAGAACGACCAGACATCAATGCTGATAGAGGGCAAAAAAATCGGCAGGTTCCAGACGTTTTATAATTCCGTAAAGGCCGGCGGCGCCGTGATGGTTCCTCTGTTATTGTTGCCTGTATGGGCGTTGTTTTTAGTTGCTTTCAAACTGGTGCAATTCGGCGGACGGAGACGCTTATACGGCCGGCACTACGGGGAAATTATCTCTCTTCTTGACGCCGACAAGCCACTACAGTCGCTCGATCATGCAAGAAAACAGAACAGTGTTCTTGGACGGATCGCGGAACAGTGCCTGGTCCGTACCACTACCGATCGTCCCGCGCTGGAAAAAGCAGTCCGTGAACTAATGGTTGAGGAAATTCCACAGTTCGGTCGATATCTCAACACGCTGGCGGTCATTGCCGGCGCAGCGCCTCTTCTGGGGCTTTTAGGTACTATTAGCGGCATGATAAATCTCTTCGGCGCCGTTACGCATTACGGGACCGGCGATCCGAAGTTCCTTGCAGGCGGCATCTCCGAAGCGCTCATCACCGCGAAGACTGGCCTCGCCATTGCAATTCCGGTACTCTTTATACACGATTATCTGCGTAACACAAAAGAGCGGCTGCAGGCGGATCTCGAAAAGTACGCGCTCAGGCTGCTCAATAGGCTGCATCCCGGGGGATGAACCGTATGTGGGAAATCTTTGAGAGCACCTTCGAAACCGGCGGATGGGTCCTGTGGCCAATTTTCTGCGTTTCCGTTATGTCATGGTATATCGGTTTAGGCAAACTGGTATACTTGTGGAAACTGGACCGGTCACGGAAGACGTTTCTTAACGCAATGGCGATTGACGCTTCGGAACGGAACTGGAAAACCGGCTTCATGCCGTACGACTTTTTATTGGAGCGGTTGCGTCCCGCACTGTGCAAAAACGGTACGTATACCGAAAATGCCATAAGAGAATTTTTCGCGGAGGTCGTTCCCGATTTTGACCAAGGCCTCTCGACTATAGCGGCGTGCGTATCCATAGCCCCGCTCCTGGGACTCCTAGGGACCATATCCGGCATGAACCGGATGTTCGATGTCATCACGGAGTTCGGACTGGGCAATCCCGGGTTCATGGCCGAAGGTATCAGTCAGGCGCTCCAGTCCGCACTCACCGGCCTTGCGGTGGCGGTCGCGTCCATGTTTCTTCATAATTATCTGTCAAACAAAAAAAACGCGACGCTCGCACTGCTCATGAAGGACGGGGAAGCTCTCATGAAAATAACTATGCGGTCGGCATCGTGAAGAGGCATCAGCTTCTCGGTCTTTCTCATGGAAAGTAACGTGTTGCCATGTTTGAACATTACGGCTTAATCGAACACGAAGCGCAACGGCCTGAAATAAACCTTGCGCCGTTCGTGGACACAATCATGATTCTGCTCATATTTTTCGTGGTGACCGCGAATATGTATGTCATGACCGGCGTCGACGTTTCAAAACCAAAAGCGCAGACCGCTCAGACCGCGGGGCAGAAAGCAATCATGGTCGGCGTCACCCGTGAAGGGTCGGTCCATGTTTTCGGCAGGCATGTCACCCTTGAACGTTTACAGAATGTCATGGAACAGGAATCTGCAAAGAGCCCGGACTGCACGGTGCTGATTGTCGCAGACCAGGACGCTGTGGTAGGCAGGGTGGTACAGGTCATGGACAAATGCGCACTAGCCGGCATCGGTAAGGTGTCGATAGCGGCAGAGAAACAGTGATATGAAACGGGCTGTTGCCGGGTCGTTTATGATGCTCAGACTTACAGGTGCGGCTGCGATAAGTTTTTTACTGTTTACGTCGATACCCCTGATACGAACACTTGCTGGTTTGCATGGACCCGAATTCAGACCACAGCATCCGATCCGCCGCATTGACGCGGAAATCGTGCGCAAGCGCATCGAAAAGCCCCGCCCCGAAGCACGGATGGTACAGCAGTTCAAGAACGCGCCGTTCGGCGGGCATTCATACTCATCGGCGTTCGGCGGCACGCATTTCACCATCACCCCAGATTTGAGTGTTGAAAGCCAAGGTGGCGTTGCCGTCGCCATGCAGAACCAGGATCTGGAGGCAATGGTTTTCGAAGAGGGGCAGACCGACGAGAACATCGTCCCACTTTCAAACCCGCCGATACCCTATCCGGCGCGGGCGCGGGAACTCGGCATCGAAGGGACGCTTGAGGCGATCCTCATCATCGACCGGAACGGGGCCGTAACGAGTGTCGATATCGTAAGGAGCCTGCATGAAAGTTTTATCGCCGAAGCAAAAAAGGTTTTTATGACCTGGCGTTTCAGGCCCGCAAAAAACAAAGGCGTACCCGTGAACGTTAGGGCAAAACAGGTGATCAGATTCTCGCTTGATTGATAGAAGAATAATACGGGCGATAGTACCATGTGGAACAAAACAGTGATACTCATGGGTCTTTTCTGCGCTCAGCTGCCGGCATCGCAGCTTGACGATGCGAACGCAAGTTATGCAAAAGGCAAGACCCGTGAAGCGGTCTTGCTGTATAGAAAGGCGGTCCGTTCCGGGGAAAATCCGACGCTGTGTTATTTTAATCTCGCGAATGCGTATTATCAATTAGACAGCATCGCGCAGTCCATCGTCTACTACAAAGCGTGCTGCGCCAGCGCGCCGGATTTTTTCAGGGGCCATCTTAATCTGTCGATCGCCTATTTTTCTCTTGACGAAATGGGATGTTGCATCGCAGCGGCGCGACGAGCGCTTGAACTGGAACCTGCCGACCCCAAAGCAATGCTGGTGCTCGCCGCCGCCTATCGGAGGGCAGGGTCCTATCCAGAGGCGATCACCGCATTCGAACGGCTCGCCGAACAGTTTCCGGAAATGGAGGAGCCGCCCTTGGCGCTTGGTGAAATGTACCGGGAGCTCAACGATCCGGATGAAGCGGTCCGCTGGTTTTCCTTATATCCCCAGACGGGTGCCAACGCCGCGTATGTGTTGCTCACTTTGGCAGAATTATATGAATCGAAAAACGACCTGGCGCGGGCGGTTTATTATCTAAAAAAATCGTTTGAGAAGGACACGACAAAGCAGTGGACGTACTACCGGATGGTTGCGTTGGATGAAAAAACCGGCAATGTGCTTGTCGCACTTGACGAGGCAAGAATCGGCGTCGAGAAGTTTCCCGGGTTTAGTGAGATGGCGCTCTTGGCCGGCACGATCGCCTTTTCGCTAGACCGGTTCGCCGAGGCCAGACGGTACTACGAAGTTGCACTGAAAACCGGTTGCACACAGGCGCAAATCGGGCTTGAAAATGTCCGTATAAGTGAGATGCAGAGATAGAAGAAACATCATCCACCTATCGACATGGAATAAAATGGACAAAACGATTGTCTAACACTTAAGCATGAAACGTCGCCAACCACTTTTAAAGGAGATCCCCTATGAAGTCCATAGTAGCTGTTCTATCGGTTTTGCTGTTTACAAGTTTGGCTCTTGCACAGGATAAACCGCCTGCCCCGGCCGGAAGTCCTCAGGATACGATACTTCAGGGAAGGAACGCCCCTGACAGGGAGGCCGGCCCGATGTCAATGTGCCCCCATGGAAAACGGCTGTTCGGGCATGGGATGAATTTCAAGCCGGACATGATGGGGCCGGGATGCGGTGCAGCTCAATTTGCAGACATGGGGAAGGGTAATCGGCATATGGGGAGACCATGCTTTATGCATTATCCGCCGCCGCCCTTTTTCTTTGTGCATCTCTTTTTGTTGCTGTTGCTCATTGGCGGTATTGTGAACATCTTTCTCACGATTATTGTCTCGCTTGATATGGCCCGTAATGGGCGCTTCAATGGTCTGTGGATTCCGGTTTTGCTGCTCATCGGGATACCAGGGTCGGCGATCTATGCGCTGTTCCGGATCGGCGACAAGATTCAATGCAAGCAAGGGTAATATTTTGAATACAAATTTTCAAGACAGACAAACGGGTTTTCATTTCAACAAAGGAAGACAGGCATGAATAATCGGTTACTTCTTGCCACAGCAGTCGCCCTGTGTTTGTGTACAGCCTGTAAATCGCTACAACTTGAGAGCCAATGGCGTGACCACGACATTACTATTGACGGGGTTACCACGGATTGGGATGGCCTCATGTATTATCCCGAGGGTTCAAAAATTGGCATCGGCGTAGTCAACGATAGCATGTATCTGTATCTGTGCCTGACCTCCGAGGACCGGACGATAGCGTCTCAGATACTCATGTCCGGATTTACCGTGTTGTTCGGAAATAAGGCACAGAAAGAGAAACGGTTCGGCATACACTTTCCGCTTGGTACGAAACCATCCGGGCCGCCGTCTGAAGAAAACGGTTACAGAGGAGAACACGATATGGCAGCGATGTCGGCGCGCATGCAAGCGTCGCTGCAAACGCTCGCCCTGATCGGCCCCGGGAAAAACGATACTTTACCGATGCCAATAATGGTGGCGGAATCGCTGGGTGTCGTTGTCCGTATCAAGCCGTCGCGGGAACATTGCGTCTACGAATTAAAGGTACCGCTCAACCCTGATTCTGTGTGCAAATATGCTGTCGGTGCAGGAAATGACTCATTGCTCGCGGTAACGCTGGAAATATGTAAAATAAGCAGACCTTCCGGCGGTCCTCCTGGTGGCGGTGGAAGAGGCGGTCCCCCGGGTGGTGGCGGTGGCATGGGCGGCCCTCCGGGTGGCGGTATGGGTGGCGGTGGCATGGGCGGCCCTCCGGGTGGCGGTATGGGTGGCG
>CAISVC010000395.1 GCA_903888815.1 uncultured Fibrobacterota bacterium | reverse complement strand
ACCGCTCCCTCGGCATGATCATGCTGTTCGTCATCGTCGCGCTCTCCCTTTTTGTCGGCAAGGGTCCGGTGTATCTGGCCGCGATCCTGTCCGCGGCGATATGGGATTTTATCTTTATCCCGCCGCGGTTTACATTTTCAATTTCGCAGCCGTCAGACATCCTGCACTTCCTGCTGTTTTTTTCCATCGCCCTTGCGACGGGCGCGTTGACCTCCCGCGCGCGAACGCAGCGGATGGCCTTGAGGAAGCGAGAGCAACAGACCGCGGCGCTGAATTTTCTTATCAGCGACCTTTCGTCAGCGGAGACCGTCGACGATATCGCACAGACCGGCGTCGGGCGCATTGGGGCGGAATTCGGCGCCGATGTTGCATTCTATCCTGCGGAAAGCGGCGCCGACCTTGCCCGCGAACCCCACCGGTCAAGCTCTTTGAAGCCTGGCTCCGAAAAGGAGTGGACTGTGGCGGAGTGGGTCTTCAAGAACAGAAAACCGGCCGGCCGCGACACGGAAACCCTGCCTTTTTCCGGCGCGACCTATTATCCCCTGATTTCGCAGGGCCATTGCCTGGGCGTCATCGGCATCGCTTTGCCGCCGGGCCAAATCGTGCCTTTTGACAAATCGGGACAATTGCAGGTGTGGCTCCACCAACTGGCGCTTGCGCTGGAGCGGCTCCATCTCCGTTCAGACCGCTTCGGCAAAACGCTCTTACGCTCGGCCTCGCACGAGCTGCGGACCCCGATTTCGGTCATTACCAGCGCATCGAGCGCGCTTTCGGACCCGCAGACGTTTGCGAACGAACCGGTGCGGAACGCCCTTATCAGCGATATCCGCTCGGCTGCGGGCCGTCTGAACCGTCTCGTGGAGAACTTTCTCAACATGACGCGGATCGAATCGGGCGCGCTCACCATCCACCGGGAATGGTGCGACATCCGCGATCTTTTCAATGCCGTGTGCGCCCGCCTGTGCAGTGAGCTGTCGAAACACACTATCGTCGTGCAAGTGCAGGAAAACATGCCGCTGGCGCAATTAGACACCGTGATTATCGAACAGGCGATCGCGAATATCCTCATCAATGCCGCGCAGTACACGCCGGAGAATACCACGATAACCCTTCGCGCCTCCTGCGAACAGCAGGAGATTGTCCTGTCAATTGAAGACGAGGGTCCGGGTTTTCCCGAAGAATCACTTCGTCATATTTTCGAAAAGTTCTACCGGATACCGGGCACCAAGGCCGGGGGTACGGGGCTTGGTCTCTCTATTGTAAAGGGCTTCGTCGAATTCCATGGAGGAACGGTCCAGGCGGAAAACCGCGAGGGCGGCGGCGCCCGGTTCGATATCCGTTTGCCGGTACCCCACCAATCATTCTCTTCCGGAGAGGTTTAGCAATAATGGACGAATCGGCAAAAATACTCATTATCGACGACGAGCTCCAGATCCGGCGCATTCTGCGTCTTACCCTGGAGACCAAAGGATTTCACATTACCGAAGCGGCGAACGGAAAAGACGGGCTTTACCAGGCGGCAACGATGCGGCCGGACGTCGTGGTCCTTGACCTGGGACTGCCCGACATGGACGGGATGACCGTCCTGACGAGCATACGCGAATGGAGCAAGGTCCCGGTCATCATTCTCTCGGTCCGCGACGAGGAAAAGGAAAAGGTGGCCGCCCTCGAGGCGGGCGCGGACGATTATGTTACCAAGCCGTTCGGCGTCGACGAACTCGTCGCCCGGCTGCATGTGGCCATGCGGCACGCGAAACAGCCGCGCGACGAGCTGCGGGAATTCCGGAACGGCCATCTGCATGTTGACCTGGTGACCCGGACCGTCAAAAAAGGGGAGGAAACGGTCAGGCTTACGGCGACCGAGTACGATCTTCTGCTGCAATTTGTCAAGAATGCCGGCAGGGTGCTGACCCACCGGCATTTGATGAAAGAACTGTGGGGCCCGTACCGGAACGACGAAACCCAGACACTCAGAGTTCACATGGCGCAATTAAGGAAAAAACTTGAAAGTGATCCGTCTTTTCCGAAACTATTCATAACCGAGTCCGGGGTAGGATACCGGATGCCGTTGCTTGACGAATAGGTTATGAGCTTTTAGTTTTTAAGGCGGTAGAGCATTTCTCCATGGCATCCAGCAGCCGGAACAGGATCTCACGTATTTGCAGAAGATAGCGGTTCGCCTTTGTATGCCATGGTCGCGCTTATTTGTATATAATTTAAATAAATCCAGCTGGCAAGGCCACCCGACGTTTATTCTCTGCTTTTATGTAGGATAACCCTGCGGTATTTAAATTGACATATAGTAACAACAAGAAATCAGTTGAGTGACATGGGATATTATCAGCTATAAAGCTAAAAATCGGGGTGTATTCTTTTCTTTCGAACAATCGAAATGCCGCCAAGCCATCGACAGAAACCCCGACTTCGGTTGAGAGGTTATTCGTATTAATGAACTCGACACTCCGTGGCGCTTTGGCGATCTTGGCATTCTGTGTGCCGGGGTTGTATATTATTTATGGCTATGGTTAACTACCCGTGAAATTGATCTGGCCTTAGAGCTATAGGTGATCAATGGTAGATAAGTGCAATTTTATTTTGCAGACAAGTTGTCAATATAGTCTAGAGAAACCACAAGTAATTTTGCTAGAAAACGTCAAAAATGAGGTTGGTTTTGCCGAACGTTAACAAAACCATGACATTGTCTTTGACAGCAGTCATCTTTATTGCTGTCGCTTTGCGATTCTACAGTATTTTTCAGGGACTGCCATTTTCAGACATGATAGACGAAGTTGCGGGCGTTGCCGGGACCCTTGTGCTCGCTTCCTCAAAAAGCCTTATATACGGCATTGATACTGGCTATTCATCGTTATACTACTATTTGCTGTTAATAATCTACGGAATGATATTTGAAGTGGGTAAAATATTCGGCAGCTTTCATGATAAGTACGATTTTGCGCTCCTTTACATGACAAATCCATGGATCTTTTACTTCACGGCCCGTTTCGTCTCGTTCGCTTCTGGTGCCGGCGCTATCTGGTATACCTGGAAAAGTGGGCGGGTCCTGACCGGCTCTCGGCTGGGAGGGGTATTTTCCGCAACATTGCTGGCATTGAGCGCGGTACACATATCTTTGTCGATAATAGGTAAAGTCGATGCATTGATGGTTTTT
>CAISVC010000394.1 GCA_903888815.1 uncultured Fibrobacterota bacterium | reverse complement strand
TGCGCATATCTTCACCCCGTAAACGGTTACAAGCATCACTGAGGCGCTGCTATTAACAAGATAAATCTTGTATCCACTCTGAACATTTACGAATAATAAAAATACTAATCCGGCTCTTTTACTATGAAAACAGGGGCCCGCTTTTTAAACGGGCCCCTGTACTGCAATGCTTGCAGGCTATATCAAAACATTAAAAATAGAACTTAGCCGCAAGCTGGATAACACGCGCGGGTTGAGAGCTGCTCCATTCACCAAAATATTGCCCGAGCGGTTTTGTGTCTCCGGTCGGGCGAAAATTGTTGGAGATCAGGAAGTTGCTATAGGAATTGAAGATGGCATTGCCCGAGTTGGCGCCATTGTTTGACACGACACTAACCGATCTGTTTACACCTGCCCACTCATTATTATTCAGGAAGTTGTACATCTCCAGGCGTAATTGCAAATAGTGGTTCCCTTCCGTGCCAAATGGGAAGTTTTTCGAGACCGTGAGGTCGTGATTCATGTATCCCGGATTTTTCAGGTACATTCTCGGCCAGGGTCCCTTGTCGTTGATTCCGGGGACGACGAAAGCGGACGTGATGATTTGATTCGGCGCGTTTTGAGCCGAGCCAATCACGTAGAAGCGAGGCTGCAGTGCGCTCAGGGCGCCGCCGGTAGGGGCTCCCAGCAAACGAGCGCCGAGGTCACTCACGCTGGTAAAGCCAAGGCCGAGTTCTGCCGGGTTCCCGGACATGATCGTCGAGATACCGGATATCGTCCAGTTGTCAAATACCGCTCGTGTCAGTGGGTTTTCACCTATGAGCTTACTACCTTTGGGCAGATTCCACACATAATTCGCCGTGAGAAAGTTTCTACGGTCAAAATTAGCGAGCTGGTATTCATATGCTCTTACATTAGTGGGATACGTATACGTGCCGGTGTCATCCGGAGCCGTTTGCATTGTTTTCGACAACGTGTAGGCTACGCCCAGAGAGAGGCTCTTTGCAAAGCGGCGCTGAAGCGATACTTGCATCGAGTTGTAGGTTGCATTGGCATCAAAGCACCGATAAGTGATATCGCCGTATCCCTGGTAAGGTCGCAGGAAGTCATTTGCATAGACGTTGGCGCCGCTGAAGCTCAGCCCGGCAGCCGAGTAAACCGACGGTAGACTGGGCTCCGTGGCCGGTACGACACCGCCGGTGTATTTAGTTGGATCCTGCGCCGCTGCCGTAAACGTAGTCCCATATGGAATTTGGTTCAAGTTGATCTGCCGTCCATTGTGTCGCGTTGACATTCCCACGTAGGACACGTCGATAACGGTGTCTTTAAAAAGTTCACGCTGTACTCCAAGACTGTAGCTGTATATAACGGGCCATTTAGCGTTCTCTTCAACACCGTTGACTGCCGAGGGTGACAGCACACCGCTTACCCCCGGCTGGATGTCTGATAAATATCCGTAGTAAATCATCGGATTCACAACGAAAGGCATATTATTTGCGCCTGAGTTTACATCGCTGCGATAGCGATCGTAAGTAACGCCGAATCCGCCTCGCACTACGGTCTTCCTATCGCCCGCCACATCCCATGCAAAGCCTATGCGTGGCTGCGGTAGTACACCCTTTTTCTTCATACCTCCTTTGGGATAACCATCCGTGGTGAGGCCTAAACCGTTAGTAAGGCTTCCAGAATTCGGCACAATCTTCCCAACAAAGGCGGCAGGCAGAGTATTGGCCAATGTTGGCGCTCCCGCAGTGGCCGGATCGAATGCCCTTACTGGTGAGCAAGCACCGGCAATACAAACAGGCTTGTAGAGACGCACAGCCTTGGCCGGATCAAACAGGCCTGGGTTGAAGTAGGCCTCCGGACCGGCTGTGTTGTAAAACGGATCCCATATCGAAAATCGCACACCCAAATCGAGCGTCA
>CAISVC010000393.1 GCA_903888815.1 uncultured Fibrobacterota bacterium | reverse complement strand
TCGAAGACGCTTTCGGCACAAACCCCGCATCGCTTTCACTGCAGAACCTGTGGGATCTGATGCAGCAATTATACTAAACCCTTCAAGGAGGCACCATGTCGCTGTTATTTGCCGTTGCAAAGATTGTGGTCATCGGCGGCAAGGATGGAATGCCGCTCATCCTGAACAGCGAAAAATAGCCCGCCGTACTACCGGAAAAGTAATACGATCAGGGTTGTAAAATATATCCACATTCTGCCTTATGCAAATTGATCGGACCAACGCAAAGGCGAGGTAAGCGGATCTTCCCGGGCTGATTTCAATACATTGCCCTGTTGTCCCTCGGGAACGTATTTTGAAAGCTCTCATTACCCCGTTCTATATGATACATTTTTTCCACTGATAATTTTTCCGGAAGTCTCTGGAGGAGTGATGGCGGCACCGAGCCAGGATCTGATGTCCACGATGGTAAGTTTGTGCAAACGGCGCGGTTTTATCTTTCAATCAAGCGAAATCTACGGCGGCCTCAACAGCTGCTGGGACTACGGCCCTCTCGGCGTTGAGCTGAAACGAAACGTGAAAGAGGCGTGGTGGCGCGCCATGGTGCACAGCCGCCGCGATATTGTCGGACTGGACGCCTCCATCCTCATGCATCCCAAAGTGTGGGAGGCGTCCGGCCACCTGGCAGGTTTCACCGACCCGCTTGTCGACTGCAAGGAGTGCAAAGAACGTTTCCGGGCCGACCATCTCGAAAACCTGAAGAAATGCCCGAAATGCGGCGGCCAGCTTACCGAAGTACGCAAATTCAACCTGATGTTCAAGACCTTCATGGGACCTGTTGAAGACGCTTCAGCCACCGTGTTCATGCGGCCTGAAACCGCGCAGGGAATTTTCGTGAATTTTCTGAATGTCCAGCAGGCCGCCCGCCTCAAACCGCCCTTCGGCATCGCGCAGATCGGGAAATCATTCCGCAACGAGATCACGCCGGGCAACTTTACCTATCGCACGCGCGAATTCGAACAGATGGAGATGGAGTTCTTCGTGCCGCCGGCCGAAGACCTCCGGTGGTACAATTACTGGAAAAAAATGCGGTTCGACTGGTATGTTTCCTGCGGAATAAAACCGGAAAACCTTCGCCTGCGCGACCATTCGAAGGATGAACTCGCCCACTATGCCAAGGCCTGCTGCGATGTGGAATACAATTTCCCGTTCGGCTGGAGCGAGCTCGAAGGCATCGCCAACCGCACCGATTTCGACCTCAGGCAGCACACGGAGCACAGCGGCAAAAGCCTGGCATTTTTCGATGAGGAAAGCAAACAGCACTATTTCCCCTATGTCATTGAACCGGCTGCCGGCGCTGACCGTGCGGCGCTCGCCTTCCTCGTTGATTCGTACGCGGTCGAGGGCGAGGGCAAGGACGCCCGCACGGTGCTGCGCCTGCACCCGGCGATTGCTCCGATCAAGGTCGCGGTGCTGCCCCTGGTGAAAAGAGACGGCATGCCTGAAAAAGCTGAAAAAATCTTTGCCGATCTGCTTAAAAATTCTGTCCGGTCGTTCTACGACCATACCTCGTCGATCGGCAGGCGGTATGCCCGGCAGGACGAGGCCGGCACTCCGTATTGCGTCACGATAGACAGCCAGACGCTTGCCGACGATACGGTCACGATCCGCGAGCGGGACAGCCGCGCGCAGTACCGCGTCGCATCGGGCGCCGTGGTCGCCGCCGTCACCGAAAAACTGAAGGCGGCGATCCAATGACCGTGCATGTCAATGTCATTATGGGCGGTCCGTCCGTCGAACACGAGATTTCACTTCGCTCCGGCCTGGAAGTGATGAAAAATATTGACAAAAAGGCTTATGCCGTCCGCGCCGTCGTTGTGTCCCGTAAAAAAGAATTCTTTTTTTCCGCTCCCGGCGCAGTGTTCCGTGACATCGCCGAACTCAGCGACCCCTCTTCATCGGAACGATTTTCCGGCCCCCTCTCTCCTGCCGCCTCGGACGAACTCTGGAAAGGGTGCGATGTCGCGTTCCTTGCGCTCCACGGATCATTCGGCGAAGACGGCGTGATACAGGGATATTTTGATACACTGGGCATCCCCTACACCGGATCAGGCGTCTATGCTTCCGCCGTGGCAATGGAAAAAATCGCCTCAAAATTCATTTACGTAAACAGCGGGCTCGCGGTGCCGCCCTGGTCGATTTACGGCAAGGCGTATCCTGAAGTCACGCTCCGGTATATCGAGGAAAAACACAACTTTCCCTGTTTTATCAAATGTCCGCAGTCCGGATCCAGCCGGCTCATGGGCCGGGCACATGACCGTCAATCGCTGGAGAAACTCATCGCCGAACTCGCGCCGCAGGCGAAGAAGCTCCTCGTCGAAACTGCAATTGACGGAATAGAATTTTCCTGCGGGATTCTCGAAAACGACAAGGGAGAACTGCTTGCGCTGCCGCCCGTCGAAATCAGGCCGAAACATGCCGCCCATGGCGGCTTTTTCGATTATACGGCAAAGTACACCGCAGGCGGGAGCGAGGAAATTGTCCCGGCGCCGCGGCCGGTTGCGCTGCTCGACCGGATCAGGCAGACTGCCCTGACCGCGCACCGGGTTCTGGGATGCAGCGGCCTTTCGCGCACCGATATGATCTACGCCGACGATACGTTTTTTGTGCTTGAAACCAACACGCTGCCGGGTATGACTTCCAATTCGCTTCTGCCCAAGGCGTTCTGCGCAACCGGCGGAACGTACGGAGGCCTGCTCGACATTCTGATCCGTACGGCGCTCAGAAAAAAGACGGCCGGCATCGCATGAACTGGATTCTCGGCATCGATACTTCGTCAGTCGCCCTGTGCGTCGGGCTGTTCCGTGACGGACAGCCGATAGCATCGTATTCGCGCATGCTGAAAAATTCCCACGCCGAACATATTGCGCAGGCGGTGTCGATGCTGCTTGATAATAACGGCGTACGCGCCGGCGACATCTCGCATGTCGCGATTGCCGCAGGTCCCGGCTCTTTTACCGGCCTGCGGATCGGATTTGCATTCGTAAAGGGCTTCTGCCTGACGGGCACGGTCAGGGTTCTGCCGGTATCGTCGCTGTTCGTCCTTGCGCACGGCGCTGATTCCGGCGACAGAGACGTCATTGCCGCAATCGACGCCCGGCGGGGTGAAATTTTCTGGGCGCGCTTCAGGCGCGATGCGGAAGCCCTGACACGCGAGACTCCTGATACATTGGGCCCTGCGCCTGAGTTCAGGAATGCGCTTACTGCCGGCGACACCGTCATTACCGATACCATGGGCTACGCGCAGAGCACGGTCTTCAATTTTCTCGCCGACCGGCCGAACGTTTTTCCGGTAGAGCGGTATCCGGTACAGCGCGGGTTTATCTGCGCCGCGCAGGGCGCTTCCCTGCTCACCGACGGGTCGTCATGGAAAAATGCCGCTGACGCGATGCCTGAATACCTGCGATCATTTTCGTCGCCGGCGACGTCGAAAGGTCCCCTCCAATGATGTCGGTGCCGCTCTCCCTCCTCATCATTATTGCCGCCACGCTTCTGGCGCTCGCGGTGGCAATTGCCATCGCCTACTGGAAATTCCCCCTGCATTTGATTTACAAAAGTAAAGTCGGGTACGAAAGCATGCTCGATGCGGTGAACGACCCGCTGGCCGTGGTCACCTCCGACTATATCGTAAAACGCGCGAATAAAGCCTACATTTCGCTCGTCGCCGGTTCGTTCCAGAGCTCCATCGGGCAGAAATGCTATCAGCTGCTCAGGGGACGCAGCGAACCCTGCACCGACTGCAGAATGCCGCATGCAACAACGCTGCGGAAACAGCAGATCGTGGATCGTTCGCCGCATCCGTCGGGCAAGGGAACCCTGCGCCTGAGTTTTTCCCCCTATATACCGGAGACAGAGACGCCTGGTATCAGGTATGTCATCGAACATATCCGGGACATTACCGTTCTTGAGCAGCTCAAAACCGATCTTGAGGAGAAAAACCGCACGCTCGCCACAGCCATGCGCAACCTCAAGCAGGCGCAGCGTAATATCCGCGAAGACCTGCGCCTTGCACGCCAGATACAGGAAGGGATCCTGCCGAAGACCGCGCCCGATTTCCCCGGAATCTCCATCACGATCGCCTACCATCCCGTCGCCGATGTGGGCGGAGACCTGTATGACTTCATTCCATTTTCAAAAGAAAAACTGGGCGTTTTCATCGGTGACGCATCCGGCCACGGCCTTGCCGCCGCGCTTATCGGGACCATCTCGAAAATGTCGCTGTTCAATCACAGCAAACATGCGATTCCGCCCTGCGAGATCATCTCCGCGGTCAACCGCGATCTGTTTTCGAACATACAGACCAATCATTATCTGACCTGTTTTCTGGGAATCTTCGACCGTTTAAAGCACACGTTCACCTACAGCCGCGCAGGCCATCCCATACCGATTGTGGTCCGCCGCGACGGATCGGTGCACCAGCTCAGCAGCCAGGGTACCTTTGCCGGCGTCATCGAGGACGCCAGTTACGAAGAGGCGGTTTTCAGCTATCAGAAGGGCGACCGTTTTTTCATGTTTACTGACGGGATTTATGAGATTCAAAAAGAGGAAGAAGGCCATTTCGGCTACGACCGGTTCATCAAGCTTTTGCATGACCTCCACGGTATTCCTTTTGAACGGATCATTCCCGCGCTCGAGGAACATTTTTCCCAGTATACCTACAGTGACGATTACACGCTTATCGTTATTGAGATAAAAGACAATGAAAGTACCGTACTCATGCCGGCACCGGCGGAATTCTGAAGCTATGAAGGCACTGGGCACCCTGGCGCTGGCATTTTTTTTAAACGCTGCGGTTCTTTTCGCACAGAAAGCGACCTCATCCGATACGGCCGC
>CAISVC010000392.1 GCA_903888815.1 uncultured Fibrobacterota bacterium | reverse complement strand
TCTGTTGCTCATTGGCGCGGCAGGCGTGTTCTCCTCTTCAGTTCAGGAGAAAGAAGCGGAATTTTTCGCGGGAGTGCTCCTGTTGCAGTCAACGACCGTTCTTACGCCCGAACAGAAAGCGGAAAAATACAAAGAGCTCCAGGTGATGACCGGAATAACGACTGCTGATGCGAAAGCGATACTTAACGATTATCGCAAAAAACCGACAGAATGGCAGAACCTTTGCAGCACCATGACAAAACTGCTCAACGACCAGAAACCGTCTCCTCTCACACCGGATAAAGAGTCGAAAAGTCACCACTAAGGGGAATTATCTATGGCCGAGACATTCAAGGAATTTACCGACAGCAATTTTTCCAGCGAAGCGCTCCAGTGCTCCCTTCCGGTCATCGTCGACTTCTGGGCGGTCTGGTGCGGCCCATGCAAAATGCTCACGCCGATCATTGATGAACTTGCCGGGGAGATGGCCGGCAAGGTGGTTTTCGGGAAACTCAATGTCGATGATAATCCGAAGATTGCGGCCCGTTACGGTGTAAGCGGCATCCCGACGCTGCTGTTCATCAAAAACGGCCAGGTTGTCGATCAGCACACGGGACTTTTACCGAAAAAACTGCTGCTTGACAAAATAAACAAGACCTTCGGCATATAACAACGGGCGCCGGCCAATCTGAAAACGGTAACGAAATGCGAATTCTAACGCTCAATCCTCCCTTTCTTCCGAAGTTTTCCAGGGAATCGCGGTCGCCGGCTGTTGCCAAAAGCGGAACGCTGTATTATCCGATGTGGCTTGCCTATGCGACGGGCTACCTTGAAAAAGCGGGCCATGAACTGCTGTTTGTCGACGCTGCGGCCACCGGCCTTTCGGTCGAAGCGGTCGTACAAAAGGCCAAAACATTCAATCCGGCGCTCGCCGTGCTGGACACCTCAACACCGAGTATCTATAGCGATATCGAAGTAACTGCAGCGCTGAAAACGGCACTCCCCTCCCTCTTCGTCGTGCTGGTCGGCGTTCATGGATCGGCGTTACCGCTTGAAACGCTCGGGATCTCCCCCGCTATTGATGCGGTTGCGTTCGGCGAATACGATGCGACCTTGATGGATCTGGCCGGAAAACTTGAGAAAACGGGAAGAAATGACGACCTTCTGCGTACCGTTTCCGGTCTTGCTTTTCATACATCAACCGGCAGCGCCGTCAAGAACGCTCCCCGGCCTTATATCGAAAACCTCGACGATATCCCGTACGTATCCGCGGTCTACAAGAAACACCTCGATATCAGTCCCTACTTTTACGGCCACAGCCGCTACCCGCTCGTGGTGCTTGTCACCGGACGCGGATGCCCTTTTCACTGTTCCTTCTGCGTGATTCCGCAGACACTCATGGGACACCGTTACCGGAAGCGTTCGGTTGCCTCGATTATCGGCGAGTTCAGGTATATCGCCGATAATTTTCCTGATGTTAAAGAGATCATGATCGAGGACGACACGTTGACTGCCGATAAGAAACGGTGCGTGGAATTTGCCGAGGCGCTGGTATCGTCGGGAATGACACGGATACCGTGGTCCGCCAATTCGCGCGCCGATGTCGATTACAATACCCTGCGCGCAATGAAACGGGCCGGATGCCGGCTCCTGTGCGTCGGGTTTGAAAGCGGGGAGCAGGCAATACTTGACAACATACAAAAATCGCTCACCCTGGATACAATAAAAAAGTTCGTGGCCGATGCCAAACGGGCAGGCATCCTGGTACACGGCTGCTTCATGGTCGGCAACCGGGGCGAAACGCGCGAGACCCTCGAAAAAACGCTTGCTTTTGCCAAGGAGCTCTCCCCCGATACCGCGCAGTTTTTTCCTATCATGGTCTATCCCGGGACCGCCGATTTCGCCTATTTCAGCGGAAAAGGATGGATCACGACCACCGATTTCCGGAAATGGCTTACCGACGAAGGGCTCCATTCATCAGCCGTTTCCCGGCCCGACCTTTCCAACGAAACGTTAGTGACTTTCTGCGACCGAGCAAGACGGGAATTTTATTTGCGGCCTAAGTATCTGTTTTCAAAGGGAGTCCAGGTAGTAACACATCCGAGCGAGGCAAAACGCATTTTTAAAGCGGGAATTACCTGGTTCAGGTATTTACGTGTCAATTCTGATAAACAGCAGCAGTGCGCCCCGTGCAACGATAAAACTGCGCATTAATTTTTTTGCGCAATGACCGTGCTCACCGAAATAAGGAGCGATCATGCAGCATATTGATTACCTCGCCGTTGCCGGAAAGGCAATAAAGCAGATTGAAGAAGGAGCTTTTTTAACCGTTCAGGCTGGCGATGAGATGAACATCATGACTATCGGCTGGGCATCGATCGGCTTCATTTGGGGACGACCGATCATGACGGTGCTCGTGCGGAAGTCACGCCATACCTTCGGCATCATGGAGCGCGCGTCGGAATTCACCGTCAGCGTGCCGCTTACCGAAATGCGGAAAGCCCTTGAATTCTGCGGGACGCAGACGGGCCGGAAGGTTGATAAACTGAAAAAATGCGGATTAGAGATTCTCCCCGGAGAAAAAGTAAAGACGCCGGTTCTCAATATTCCCGGCATCCACTTTGAATGCCGCATCGTGTATAAAATACCGATGGATCCGTCGCAGCTCATCGACGCCTATAAGCACCTGTACCCCGAAAAAGATTATCATTCGATATATTTCGGAGAGATCGTCTACGCCTATTCGACCGAAGGCGAAAGGAAGTAGCGCGAAAACGGTTGCCCACGGCACAGTCGCCAATGGTTGGAAATAATGGTCCTTGCTCCCAAGGCTGTTTTTATAATCGCTCTTTTTTTCTGGGTCTCCGCCGCCGCGATCGTTTACTCCTATATACTGTATCCTCTGGTCCTCCGTTTGTTTGCCCGGTGTTTCGGACGGCCCTCCCGCGCCGCTCCATGCGATCCGACCGTTGCGGTCTGTATTGCCGTATATAATGAAGCGTCGGTGATCGAGAAAAAGATCCGCAACGTGTTTTCGCTCGATTATCCGGCCGACAAGATGGGTCTGGTGATCGGCTCCGACTGTTCCACCGATCGAACCGAAGAGATCGTCCGGTCGTTCAACGACCCACGGATCACGCTGTGGGTTTCACCGCGACGGAGCGGCAAGGCCGGAATTCTGAACAGTCTGGTCCCCCAGACGAACGCGGAAATCCTCGTTTTTACCGATGCCGATATCATGTTCGAACCGGAAAGCATCCGCACGCTCATACGGCATTTTGCCGACCCCGAAGTCGGCGGTGTGGGCGGAGCAACGCTCCTCAGGATTAAAAAGGGAGAGATCGGCGAAGAAAAGGCCTATCGCACCTTCGAAATAATGCAGAAAAACCGGGAAAGCCTGCTCCACAGCAGTATTTCGGCGTTCGGACCTTTTTATGCAATCCGCAGAAAACTGTTCGTACCGTTTCATCCGCATACCTATTCGAACGACGATGTGCTCATGCCCATGAACATCATCCGGCAGGGATACCGCATGTATTTTGAACCCGCTGCGGTCGCCTTCGAGGACGCGGTTCCCGATGTCCGGACAGAGTTCAAGCGCCGCATCCGCATCGGTGCCGGGAATTTTCAGGCATTTTTCTGGCTGCTTGACTTTCTCAATCCGGCATGCGGGTGGCCTTGGTTTTGCTATGTTTCCCACAAAGTGTCACGGTGGTTTTCTCCTATGTTCATCTGTCTCGCCGCTGTCTGCTGCGGGATACTCTCATTAAACGGCGGCTCTGCCGTTTACAAACTCTTTTTTATTTCCGGGGTTCTTTTCGTCGCCGCAGGTCTCCTCCATAAGTTCATACCGCTGCCCATTGCCCGCAAAGTCTATTACTTTCTGGCAATGAACCTTGCCCTTATTTTCGGATTTTTCCGTTTTTGTGCCGGAATACGGTCGGCCGTATGGTCGCATACCGAACGGCCGATGTGACCGAACTGCCGCACTTTTAGACAATCGGTTGAGGATTCAGTAAGAACGGTTTCTCTTGAGAGCGACGGCAGAAGCAGGTTTAAGGCCGAAATAAATGCGGATAAAAACGGTCAGCGCGTCCTCCAGTTCCTTCGGCGTTGCGGCATCTTCATTATCCTTTGTTTTATCGAGGCTTTTCTGCCAGGCCTTCAACTGGTGCGCAAGTTCTTTGCCGGTAATACGCAATTTGATGACGGTGTCCGGTGAAGAGCGCCATATGTTTATCCGGGCGTCTGTTTTCGGCGAACTCAGCGAAACGTCAAATTCCTTTTCCGGAACACGGGCGCCCAGCGGCAGGGCGGCCTCCGAATTCCGCGCCGCGCAGATAAGGTAGTAATACCCGTTTAAAAAATGGGGGAAAAAGGCATCGAAATAAAGGCATTTACCCCAGCTGCCTTTCTGAAGGAGTTTCTCAAAATCTTCCAGCGCGGAAATAAAGTATGTATTGACCTTAACGATGG
>CAISVC010000391.1 GCA_903888815.1 uncultured Fibrobacterota bacterium | reverse complement strand
GCCTGGCTGAAATTGAGATTGCTGCTGTTAAGCCTCACAAGATAGGGAAAATTGTCCACATTGCCCGCTATGTTGTACCCGGACGCAGAGGTATTAATGGTGATATTGTTGTGATAAAGCCATTGAGCGTAGTTTTCCTGACCGAATGCAGAAAACGACGCCATCATCAAATACATCAATAGCGACAACCCCACCTTACGCATGCATCCGCTCATCAGATTCCTCCTTGCGCTTATTCTTATCAACGAGGCGGTGAATTCTCACCGCCTCATTGATATATAGCACACCCCTACGCGATCGGGCAGAAACCCATTTACCGTACCACACAGCGCATCCGCTGCTGAGCGGTCCCGTTATTAAGCTCAACAAAGTAGACGCCTTTTGCCATTGTCCCGATCGGCACGCTGATCGTCTTTGCATTGCTCGTGATCGTCGTAAAAACCTTCTGGCCGCGTGCATTGACGATGCGGAGGTTTGAAATGCTCTTCACGTTGCTGCCCGCAAGCGAAATCGTGATTGCATTTCCGGAAATGCGCACTTTTGCGATCCGGAGCGCAGAAGCAGTCATTGCCTTTTCGAATCCGATGCTCGGCACATTAAAGAACGCGGCTTGAATTGTTGCGCACGGCGGGACGACCGCAGTGACTGCCGGATGATCGACGATCAGGTCGCTTCCGACCTTGTTCTGGGCCGGCCTGCCTTTGGAGAGCGCGCGGTCATAGGTCAATAGGCCGTTGCACTCGGTTTCGCAGTCAGTCGTCTGTGTATAGATAGCTCCTGCAACTCCCGCCACTCCGTTCTTATACGTCAACAGAGTCTGGCAATACCCCTGGAACGTGGATTCATATCCTGCCTGAGAAGTCTGGTCCGCATATCCCCATGAACTCCCATTGGCCCATTCATGCGCATCCATGGCCGTTGTGTTCAATCGGATGCCGCCGAATTCGCCGTCCTGAATCACGTACGCGGCGTTCGCGTTCGGGTTGCCGGGCGCCGGATAATTATGGTTGTCGTAGACATGCCCCACGGGATAAAAGTTCCAGCCGCTCGACTCATTCACCAGACGCGTCGGGTCAAGGGCCATGACATGGTTGACATTGGTAGTGACGGTAGCCTGAACCGGCTGGCCCCATCCCTCATTATAGACGATCCACATAACGATACTCGGATGGTTATAGTGCTGAATCACCAGGGAATCGAGTTCACGGTTGAAATTGGTGAATCCCGCGGCGGAAGGCGCACCTTGTATTGACGGCATATCCTGCTCCACCATGAGGCCAATACTGTCGCACAGCCAGTAATAGTAGTCTGTTTCGACCTTCACATGTTTCCGCAGCCCGTTCATCCCGTACGCTTTAAGAGTATCAAGATCGGATTTCATCGCAACTTCGGAGGGAGGAGTATAAATACCATCGGGCCAGAATCCCTGGTCAAGCGGCCCGAAAAGGAAAATCGGCTGGCCGTTGATCGTTATCCTCCTCTTATTGGCAAACGCCGTATTTTGGACTTTCCGCATGCCGAAGTAGCTCTGTACCGAGTCCACGAACCTTCCGGCCTTTTTCATGTAAATGCCGAGATCATACAGGAACGGACGGTCCGGCCACCAGAGGTTGAGCGCGCAAAGTCTGACGGTAAGGTCGGTCGTCGCCGTCGCGGAAAGGGAATCGACTCCCCACATGCCACGCTGTTTGTCTTTTGCAAAGGCATAGAGTTCCATTCCCGTCAACTGCGAGGCCACACTGTCTCCCGCCAGCTGCACGGTCACGTGAACAAGGGTGCTGTCCACGACGGGCGTTATTTTCAGACTGGCAATATAGACATTGGGGGGAACTGCCTCCATCCAGACATTTCTCCAGATGCCGGTGGTGCTGGTGTAGAAAATGCCGCCCGGAATTCCGCCGGTGCTGTAGCGCTGTTTGCCGATCGGGCAATAGTTGCCGTTCTGATCGGTCGGATCCCACACGCGGAGCGTCAGCACCTGGTTGCCCGCCCCTCCATTCACCAGGAACCGCGTGATGTCAACGGTAAAGCGGTCATATCCTCCCTGATGCTGGGCGATGATGCTGCCGTTCACGAAAATTTGCGCTTGATAGTCGACTCCTTCAAAATGCAGCAATATTTTTTTCCCGGTCTGCCATGCCGTGGGAAGGGTGATATTTTTCCGGTACCAGGCATAGACGTAATCCTTCGCCATCATGCCGGAAATAGCGGATTCGATCGGAAACGGCACCAGGATATTACCGGTCAGATTGCCTGTAGGAAGAGCTTCGGTAGCGCTGCCGCACCGCTGAAACTGCCACACGCCGTTGAGGTTCCGCCACAGACCGGCGTCGGGCCTTCTCATCTGCATCCGGGGATACGCCGTCCACACATTGTTGGAATCGATCTGCGGAACCCCGCCCACCATCGACCATCTGGTCATCAGGTTCGCGGTTCTCATGGTCCAGGCAGAAGCGTCCGCCGTCAAGAGCACCATGGCGACCATGGCCGCTCCCCAGCAGCATGCTGCCGCGGGAAGCACTATCCTTTTACGAAACTGAATGTTGAAGGAACCCATACCGTAACCCCCTTGTGAAAGATTGTTTTTTGTATTTATCAATATGTTCCGGCCTAATATTTGTATTCGACTTTGAAATGCCACAACCACTGATCGGGCTTGACAGCCGCATCCTCGAAATCATAATTCCGCAGGTGCGAAATATGCGCTTCCCAGCGCTGATGGTCCCTGCCGACCTGGCCGCAGAGCCGGATGTTGGGTGTAATCTGCTTGCTCGCAAACAGGGACCATTTCCAGCTGTCGTTCCGGTACGTATCAAGGTTGTATTCGCCGACAGGCTGCACGCCCTGTGTGGGGATCGGCCAGCCCTTCTGGAATACTTGAGCATAATCATCGGGATACGGGCAGGAATAATGCTCGAATTCAAGCGAGACCGCGTCCATAAGGAATTTCGGCATCGGGATCGTCAGACCGATCATGATCGGAATTTTCTGGCTCAGCGTATCGTATCCCCAAGGGTTGCCGACGGTCGCCGGATAGCTTTCCAATCCGAGTATGGCAAGCTCCGAGTACAGCTTGCCGCCCTGCCCTATGAATAAGGCCGCACTTGATTCGCGCAGGAAAAAGAGCGGGTCGAGCGAAATACGCGCCATGATTTTTGTACCCTTAAACGTGTTATAACCATATGTTGTATCGAAAGTGGTATCT
>CAISVC010000390.1 GCA_903888815.1 uncultured Fibrobacterota bacterium | reverse complement strand
ATCCTCCACGCCAGGGTATCGCTGTTTCCAGCGTTATCCGCAGCAATCACGCTGACGTCAAAGGTCTGATTGGCCTGTGATGCCGACGGCATCCACGTCACGATGCCGGTCTTTCCGTCGATACAAAGTCCGGCCGGTCCGATAAGCACTCGATAGACAAGCGATGGGAAGAAATCGAGGTCGGCATCAACGGCCCCCACCGTATCACAGTAGTTCCTCTCGACATACGCGGTGTCTTTCATCTGGGAAGGAAGTGTGGCGAAAACCGGCGTCGTCGTATCGACCACCGTAATGATGATCGCCGTTGAATCGGAAAGCGGCGGCGTTCTGTCCCTTTCGGTCACTTTGAATACGGTCGTATAAACGCCCGCACCGGCATTGGTCGGCGTCCAGGTGAACATAGTGCCGGTGATTCGTGCGCCGGCCGGGAATGACGAACCGAAGGAGTAGACAAGGGTGTCGCCGTTGGGATCCGATGCCGTGAGCGCGAACTGCACGGGCTCCAGTTCTTGAATCGTCCGGTTGCCCGGGTTCGTCAGCACCGGCGGCAGGTCCGGCATGACCACGGTCACGGCCCACTCCAGCGTGTCGCTTTCAGCCCCGTTGGTGACAATCGCCCTGATGGTTTTTTGCCCGGTATCGGCCGTCACCGGAGTCCACGTCACTTTCCCTGCGGCGTCGATACCTGCGCTGTCCGGCGCGGGCGGTCTGACAAGCAGCCAGGTGAGCGGCAGATTATTCGGATCCACGGCAGTGAGCTGCACCGCATAGAGCGCGCCGACAAGCGCACTGTGTGGAATTGTGCTCGTGTCTGTTGTAAAGAATGGCGTTACATCCTGGGGCGATGAAAGAAAGACACGGACGAGCAGCGTATCGGAAGCGCCGGGAGCGTCCTGAACCTTGACCCTGAAGGTGTCGAGCCCTGTGTCGCCGGGCGCAGTGGACACATACTGCTCAATCGCCGCGCAATTGCCCGCCCGGGTGATGGTGACATTCTGCCCGCCCTTTGCCGGCAGGGTAATGAAACTGAAGGTGAACGGGTCGTTGTCCGGATCGGCTGCGCAGAGAGGAATCGATGCTACCCTGCCCTGTACAAGGTTAGTGTCCTTGACCGATGAATCAGGCGCAAAGTGAGGCGGCGCGTTCTGGAAAACGATGACGGAATCTTTTGTCTGGTTATGATTTGCGCTGGAGTCGGTTGCCACAACGCGAATGGTGTCGCAGCCGTGGGAGAGCAGAACATCCGCCACATAGTGCCCGAGAAGATACGATGCACCTCCTCCGTTAACAGTCACCGAAGCGATGCCGCTCGCGTCCGAAGCGAATACCTTGACCTGCACATCCGGTGCCGCGATCCGCTGGTTCGGCTGCGGCGCAATAATATCCGTTCGCGGAGGAACGGTATCATTGCCGGTCTGCAGCATATACGTCAATGGCAACGTATCGATCGCCATATTGCCCCGCAGGTCTGCGGCTTTAATAATCAAGGTGTCCCTGCCGAGCGACAGAGCGATAGTCGCCCTGTAGTTGTTTCCCGACGTGTTGACCATGGTCAGGCTGTCGTTGCATTTTACCCATGCAACTCCAGACTGGTCAAAGACGCTGACCACCACCTCGAGGGGAGATTGATAGACAATATCCTTGGGCTGCGGAGTGACAAAAACAATGGCCGGAGGAGTTGTATCAATCGCATTTCTGCTGTAGGTAACGGTTATGGATTTCGTCGAAACATTAAAATTGCCGCTCTTGTCCCATGCCATGACCGTAATACTGTTCGACCCCACCTGCAGCGAAAGCGTATCCCGCATCCACGTTTTCGATGTGTCGGGGCCTCCGGCGGAATGGGCGGAGCTGTTATTGATGAGCACCGGGCCGGTGCCGCTTCGGTCCTTTGTCAACACAATCACGGTGATGCCGGGTGACGTCACTATGTCACCGTTCTGAGGCGAGAGGAACTGGATCGCCGGCCCCACGGTATCGATGTAAATCCGGCTCGTTATTTTTACCGTATCGGCCGGCGATTCGACGCCGTCGTCGTCGCGCACTCTGACCGCAACCTTCTGGAGGCCGGGGGGGCTGCCGAAGGTAATGGTGAAAAAGCTGTCCGGCGTTGTGACATCGCCGCCGTTATTCACGTTCCAGATATAGCTCCGGACAGTGCCGTTGGTATCCGCCGCACGAACGCTGATGGTGACCATATCGCCGGTAAAAACGGTGTCGGGAGCAACGACTCCGGTTATCCGTGGTTTCCCCTCGTCAATAACCAGCCTCATCCTGCCTGCAGGGCTGAACTCACCGTCATTATCCTTTGCCCGCACATAGGCGAATCCGCTGCGGTGGGTGAGGAAATACCGGCTGAACCACGCCACACTGTCATTCCCTGCCGCCGAAACGCTGTCCGTCATCCGGGTGCTGTCGCCGTCCCAGTTGAAATACAGCATTTCAACTGCTGGCGTTCTGCCGCCCGCGGCTTCGGTATCGCGGTACGCTGCATTTATAACCACCGAATCCTTGATAAATGCTTTCAGGGTGTCCTGCAGGAAACGGGCTTCGGGAGGTGCGCCCGGCATGTAATTCTTCCCCTTTGAATCCAGAGGATTATCGCGGCTGCAGTGAAAAAAGCCGAGGGGCAGCAGCGCAATAGCGCAACAGGCGATTTTCAGCGCTGCAGTATTTTTTAAATCCCGTCGCATCGGAGCATCTCTCTGGAAACCTGATATACCATGTCGCCGATTCAGCGAACCGAAGCCGCTTTCCTCAGCTGATCCCCCATTTTGTAAAGGTAGTACCCGCTTGTCGCCGGACGGTATCTCGGCGCCTCATTTCTCGAAATAATGCGTCCGGAAAGATCGTAAACAGTGGCTTTTTGCAAAAGAATTTTCATTACTATCGGCGCTGCCGGCCTGACGAGCGACGGCGGAGCGGT
>CAISVC010000389.1 GCA_903888815.1 uncultured Fibrobacterota bacterium | reverse complement strand
GGCATTCCTCTACGGATATTTCGGAAAATTATCCACGATCAAAAGTGGCGGGTGATCAGCGAGATCTGCTGTTTTTCAATGACAAATTACCTTACAAGAATTACTGAAAGTCTGACGCACCAACCATTATATTCCTATAAACCATATGTCCTGTTTGATAAAATAGTAAGCTTCCTGTTACGCCGGAACATTACCTATCACCGAAAGTCACTATTCAGCACGTGCGCGCCGGGGCATGTGTTTTACGTTCTCATGAAAATCGATCCGCCCTGACTTCGTTTTTTAGAACACAATGCTCAAACCCATTTTTTGCTTTCACGGCTGCGCCGGATCACTCAAATATCATTTATATTATAAAGACGGATCAGACAGGCCTCAAAATCCATGAGGTTTCCGGTCAATAACGGAAAAATATCTTATCAGAGGAGGTTAATTGCATGAAAACTTCACGTATCGTTATCCTGCTGGGTCTGATTTTCATCGTTGCCGCATCGATCAGCTTTGCGCGGTCGATCCTGCCGAGAAGGATGTATTTTCTCACCTCCATCACCAACAAGGTCGGCGAGGCAACCCACTGGTTCGTCTTCCTCGGGCAGCATGAATGCACGCTCAACCGTAAATTTCCCGGTGAGGAAATACAGCCCGTTACCGGCAACGTCAATTTTTCGCTTTTATCAAGCGGCTATATCGAGGGAAGCGGGTATTCGGCAAAGGGAAAGTTAGACTGTATGCCCGCCATGAAAATCAAAAACGATAATGGAGAACGCGTGATCGATCTCGACAGCATCGATTGCATTTTCGACTACGGGCAGAAAGTGCGTACGGTTAAAGGTGAGGTGGGCGATTTCATCATCGACGTCGAGGGACAGCAGAAAATCGCAAACCGGTTCGTCCTTACCGAATACAAGATGGTGACCAGCAGTGACGGTGAACGGGAGCTGAAGAAAACCGGCGACGATATACGGCTCACCGCCATCGCCTTCAGCAGAGAGGGTATTGCACGGGCACAAAAAGGCATACCGGTGCCGACGGCGCAGAAGGCCGATACCGCAAAACCGGCCGTCAAATAGGCCCGCGGGCGCATCATGAGGGGCCGGCACTAATGTTTCTCCAATTCTGCGGTGCGGCGCAGACGGTCACCGGAGCGCAGATTCTCATCGGCGTGAACGGTAAAAAAATCCTGCTTGAATGCGGGCTTTTCCAGGGCAGACGGCGGGAATCCTATGACCGGAATCAGACGTTCATGTTTGACCCTTCCGCGCTGAGCGCGGTCATTCTCTCGCATGCGCACATTGACCACAGCGGCAACATCCCGAACCTTGTAAAACACGGGTATAGAGGACCCGTTTATTCCACGCCTGCGACGGCAGACTTGTGCGCAATCATGCTGCGCGACTCGGCATATCTGCAGGCAAAGGATATCGAATGGGTAAACAAAAAGCGGCGCAGCAGCCATCAGCCGGAAATCGAGCCGCTCTATTCGCCGGCCGATGTGGAAGCCTCGCTCGACGCGTTTGCCGGCATCGACTACGACCGGCCGTTCTCCATTGCGCCCGGCGTGGAAGCCATGTTCCGGGAGGCCGGCCATATCCTCGGCTCCGCCGGCATTCACCTTGACATAAAAGAAGGAGGCCGGTCATACCGCCTCGGGTTTTCCGGCGATATCGGACGGCCTAACATGCCGATGACGCGCGATCCGAACGTCCTGCGCGAACTTGACATCCTCATCATGGAATGCACCTACGGCAACCGCCTCCACAGCACCTATGCCGATGTTGAAGAGGAGCTTGCGGAAGCGGTGCGCAAAACCGCTGCCGCGGGCGGCAAGGTGATCATTCCGTCATTTGCCGTGGGAAGGACCCAGCATCTGGTGTATGTGTTTCACAAGCTTTTCGATGAAAACCGGATCCCCGACATGCCCATTTTTGTTGACAGCCCGCTGGCATGCGAGGCAACCGACATCTTTAAAAAATACCCCCAGTACCTTGACAGAGAAGCGAAACGCATCTTTGTATCCAACAACGAAACTCCGTTCGAATTCCAGCGGCTTAGGTTCATCAAGACCGTCGAGGAGTCAAAAAAACTCAACGATCTCAAGTTTCCCCACGTGATCATTTCCGGTTCCGGCATGTGCGAAGGAGGCCGCATTCTGCACCATCTCCGCAACGGCATCGAGAACCCCCGTAACCTCGTCATCTTTGCCGGTTTTGCCGCCAAAGAAACGCTGGCCCGTAAAATGATGGACGGCCAGCAAACGGTAAAAATTTTCGGCGAAGAGCATGCGGTAAAATGCGCGATCAGGCTGATGGACGCATTCAGCGCTCACGCCGACCGCCGCAATCTGCTCGACTACGTGGATCTCAACCCGCCGCAGCGGCTCAAACACCTCTTTCTGATCCATGGCGAGGCCGATCAGGCGCTCCCCCTTCGTGATGCGCTGAGAAGCAAGGGATTTGAAAACGTCCATTACCCTTCCCACGGCGAGGTATTTACATTCGATAAGGACACGCCATAATGGCAGCCGTATGCGTGGTTCCCGTGGTGTGCGGTATTATTGAACGGAGCGCCGCGTTTCTCGCCGCCCTTCGCGGACCCGGACAATCGAACGCGGGCTTGTGGGAGTTTCCGGGCGGTAAAATAAGGACGGGCGAAACCGCCGAAGCGGCGCTTGTGCGGGAACTGCATGAAGAACTGGGCATCGAAGTTTCGGTACATACCGCTCTTACACCGATCCGCCACGCCTACCCGAGGCTCACGATCGAGCTTATTCCATTCATCTGTTCGATTGTCCGCGGCGAACCGCATCCCCGTGAGCATGCGGAAATCAGGTGGATAAACGCTGCCACGGCACAATCGCTTGAATGGGCTCCGGCTGATGAGCCGGTGCTCAGGGAATATCTGGATTCAAAGATTTTACCGTATTGAACCAACCCTTCCAGCATTTTATCCGGCCGGTACAGATATAACGTTTTTATGATTGCCCTGAGTGAGAATGAATGCTTCAGGAGCCGCGGATCATTCCAAATATCAATTAGTTATGGTGGCAACACATCTTTATGTGGTTGGAGATTAAATCCTAAAAGTCCATACTTAGTATCTTTGGATCTCTGTATACTTACAGATGCTCAGACATTGGCTTATGGTGG
>CAISVC010000388.1 GCA_903888815.1 uncultured Fibrobacterota bacterium | reverse complement strand
GGAACAGGGCACGCACGACGAACTCGTGAGCAGAGGCGGCTTTTACGGAACGCTCTGGGAACTGCAGCGGCTGAAAGGGCTGATATGACGGCTCATTTCGAAGAAGATACTGCGCCGGAGAACCTGTCGGCGACGCTCATCAACCGCGAGGTGCTGCGGCTCCTGTTTTCGTATCTGCTGCGATACCGGCGCCACCTTCTGGCCGCGGTCGTTTTGGTGGCGTTCATTACCGCAACACGCCTTCTCGTTCCCTTTATTTCCGGTTATGTCGTTGACCATGTGCTCGTTAAAAAGGGGTATGCGGTGTCGCTCGCCGCTCACGGAATTGATGCTTCCCTGCAGAAGCGGCTCCGTCAGGGAACAGCGATAGACGACTCCACGGTGTTTCTTTTCCGGAACCAGCTCGGCCGGCTTTCTGCACAGGAGATCGAGCATATCAAGCGGCTTTCACCGCAGCAGTGGCTGCTCGTAGAGCCGGCGGAGATTCCGGGCAGCGCGGTACAGAAACTCGAAGCGGGCATGCGGAGCGGCCGGATCAAACGTTGCGGGAGGGGACAGTATCTTTTTTCCGATGCCACGCTCGACCGCTTCACTAATGCGGAGATGATCGGCCTGCGGAGCGCGGACTGGCACAGGGTGGCCGTGTATGTACTGCTCGTCATCGGCCTTTTCCTTGTACAATTCGGAGCTTCGTATTTCCAGATTATCGCGCTCATGAAGCTGTCCCAGTCTGCCATGCGCGATCTGCGCCTCGACCTCTACCGCCATCTCCTGTCGCTCGAACTGAAGTTCTTCGACAAAAACCCGGTGGGCAGGCTGGTGAACAGGGTGACCAACGACATCGAGACGCTTAATGAGATGTTCAGCTCGGTCGCGGTCGCCCTGTTTCAGGATATCGTCATCATGGCCGGTATCGTGATCGTGATGCTGTGCACCGACCTGCGCCTTTCTCTGGTCGTCTGCAGCGCATTTCCGTTTCTTGCCGTCATTACCGTCGTGTTCAGGAACAGGGCGCGCGGCGCCTACCGCCTTATCCGCACCAGGATCGCGAACCTCAATGCCTTTCTTAATGAGAATATCACCGGCATCCGCATCACCCAGATCTTCGGCCGCGAGGCGCAGCAATTCGCAAAGTACCGCGCGATCAATCACGGCGTGTACAGCGCCAACCTCAAACAGCTGTTAGTCTACGCGGTGTTCCGGCCCCTGATCGATTTTTTCCGCTGGGCGGCCGTCGCTGGTGTAATTTTATTCGGCGCACAGATGCTGGTGCATGCCGCCCTTTCGTACGGCGTCATCGTCATGTTTCTGGCGTATATCGCCAGCCTCTTTGAGCCGCTCGGCGATCTGGCCGAAAAATTCGATATACTGCAGAGCGCGAACGCCGCCGGCGAAAAAATACTCGCGATGTTCAAGGCGGATGCAGCCCGCGAAATTGACAAGAAAGGTGATGCCGGTTCGTTCGTACAGCGGCACGGCGGGAGACGGTTCAAGGGCGAGGTCCGGTTCGAGGATGTCTGGTGTTCCTATACGCCGGACGAATGGGTGCTGCGCGGCGTGTCGTTCTCCATTCCGCCGCGCTCAACGCTCGCGATCGTGGGTGAAACCGGTTCGGGCAAGAGCACGATCATAAGCCTTCTCGGGAGGCTTTACCCGTGGCAGAAGGGACGCATTACGGTCGACGGTACGGATCTCCCGGACATTCCTTACGGCATTCTGCGCGGCCAGATGGCCGCGGTCATGCAGGACATGTTTCTTTTTTCACGCAGCGTGCGGGAAAACCTTACGCTTGACGCGCCCTTTGACGAGAAGCGGTGGAACGAAGCGGTCAGGGTCACCCACGTGGACCGCCTGATTGAACGGCTGCCCGGAGGCGCGCAGGAGGCGGTCATGGAGCGCGGGGTTACCCTTTCGGCCGGCGAGCGCCAGCTCTGCGCATTCGCCCGCGCGCTCTATGCCGACCCGGCCATCTTGGTGCTTGATGAGGCGACCTCGAGCATCGATTCCGAAACCGAGAACCTCATCCAGGACGCGCTGCGGCACCTTGTGCGCGACCGCACCTCGATCGTGATCGCCCACCGGCTCTCAACGGTGCGCAGCGCCGACCGGATCATTGTTCTTGACAAGGGAACTATAGCCGAAGAGGGCGACCACGACTCGCTCCTCGCCCGCAAAGGGCTGTATTACGAGCTTTACAAGCTGCAGTTTGGGGCGGTTTAGGATATCATTTATTTTTGTTCTGATCTTAAAGGAGTATTTTTTATATGCCCATGTATGAATTTTACTGTCCCGACTGCAATACCATATTCACTTTTTTCTCCAAAAGGGTCAATACGGAAAAGATCCCCTCATGCCCCGGGTGCAGACGTTCCGGCCTTTCGCGTATGATCTCACGGTTCGCGGTGACCGGAAGGGCGCGCGAGGGCGGCCCGGAAGAGGACAAAGGAAAAGGTCCGGATCTGCCGGTTGACGAAAGCCGTATGGAAAAAGCCATGGAAGCGCTCGCGTCCGAAGCGGAAAAAGTCGACGAGAACAATCCGCGGCAGGCCGCAGACCTCATGCGTAAATTTTCCGCGATGACCGGTCTCAGGCTGGGCGATAAAATGGAAAACGCGCTTTCGCGGCTCGAGGCGGGCGAAGACCCCGAATCGCTTGAAAAGGACATGGGCGACCTTGACGGGAACGATCTTTTCAAGATTGACGGAGCGGGCGAGGGATCCGGAAAAACAAGGGTTGGCAGGAAAAAAGCGCCCCTGCGTGACGAGACATTGTATGAACTGTAATAATATAGGAGGCGTCACCGAGGTTGTCTCGCGAACATAGGGGGCGCCTGCACTTTTTGGTGCAGGTGGGGGGCCCCAGAGAGCGAGGCAATCTTCGGTGACGTCTCCGGTATAAAAAGCAGCCTTGACTTAAAAGCGCTCCTTGCAGTATTTCTTCATGCTCAGACGATAGGATTATAGGAAGGATTCAGGCGGTGCAGAAAATAAAAAAGAGCATTAAAAATCTGGTTACTCCCCTTCCGGGCGGCGTGACACAGGCCATGGGCTTTAAAGCCGCAGGGATCCGTGCCGGCATCAAGGCTGCTGACGCTGAAGATCTGGCGCTGCTCGTGAGCGACACTGACTGCACGGCCGCCGGCACCTTCACCACCAACGCGATCCGCGCCTCGAGTGTTGACTGGTGCGAAAAGCTGCTGCCCTCCGACCGGATCAGAGCCGTCGCGGTCAACAGCGGCTGCGCCAACGCCTGCACCGGTCCGCAGGGCGAGAAGGATACAGCCCGGACCGCGGAGCTGGCGGGCATTTCGCTGCATGTGCCCGCGGAATCAGTGCTCGTGGCCTCAACCGGCGTAATCGGAAAGTTTCTTCCCATGGAAAAGATCGCTGACGGATTGCGGCGGCTTGTGCCCTGGCTGTCGAGTCGCGGAGGTTCGATGTTCGCCCGCGCCATCATGACCACCGACACCATGGAAAAAGAGTCGGCGGTGCGGGTTAAGCTTGTGACCGGGAACACCGGCACCATCGTGATCGGCGGGTGCGTCAAGGGTTCGGGTATGATCTGCCCGAGCATGGCGACCATGCTGGCGTTTATCACCACTGACGCGAAAATAGCGGCCGGCCGGCTTAATACGATTGTCAAGCGCACGGTTGAACGGACATTCAATAACCTGACTGTTGACGGCGACACCTCGACGAACGACATGGTGCTGGTGCTTGCGAACGGCGCGTCGGGAAAAAATATCGCCTCAGAGCCTGAAGTGCAGGCCTTCGAGGAGGGGTTTTTCACGGTGTGCAACGATCTCTGCAAAAAGGTCGCGGCCGACGGCGAGGGGGCCACCAAGCTC